>JAEKLK010000001.1 GCA_019509895.1 Betaproteobacteria bacterium
GGCGCCTTTCTCCGCCACGCGCTTCGCGCAACGGTGCTGGAGGGCTCGCTCGAGGTGGCGCAGCATCGCAGCGATGGCAACGGCATGCTGAGCGCACCGCAGTTTGCGATGCGCTCGGCGAGCGTCGGCGCAAGCACGGCGCTCGGCGGCAGGACGACGTTCTCGGCGAGTTTCAAGCGCGAATCGGCGGCCGGCCAGGCGGCGCAACTGCAGTTGCCGTCCACCATATCGGCCAGCGGCGATATCGGGCGAGTGGCGTACGCGCTGCCGTACGACGATCTCGTCGGCCGCACGGCGCTTACGCTGCGTCTCGACCACGAATTGAGCAGGCACGTCGCACTGCGCGCCGGCTTCACGCACGAACGTTATGGCTTCGGCACGAGCGTCACCGGCGTGGCGGCGTTGCTCGAAATAATCAACTAGGCGTTCACGGCGTTGGCGCGGTACAGGACTTGCGAAGCATGCGGGCGCCACTTTGCAACGGAGGTTCGCCAATGCTTGCCATGACCTACCGAGGGCCTTATCGCGTCCGGGTAGTTGAAAAACCGATGCCGGAAATAGAGCACCCGCGTGACGCGATCGTGCGCGTGACGCGCGCGTGCATCTGCGGCTCGGACCTGCACCTGTACCACGGCCTCGTCCCGGACACGCGCATCGGCCAGACCTTGGGCCACGAGTTCGTCGGCGTCGTCGAAGAGGTCGGCGCCAACGTCAAGAACCTGAAGCCGGGGGATCGCGTAATCGTGCCCTTCAACATCTTCTGTGGCGAGTGCTACTTCTGCCAGAAAGGGTTCTTCGCGAACTGCCACAACGTCAATCCGAACGCGACGGCCGCCGGTGGTGTTTACGGCTACTCGCATACGACGGGTGGCTACGACGGCGGGCAGGCGGAATATGTACGCGTGCCCTTCGCCGATGCCGGCCCAACGCGCATTCCAGACACGGTGGACGATGACAACGCGGCACTTTGTACCGATGCCTATCCCACGGGTTACCAGGCGGCCGAGATGGCGCAGATCAAGCGTGGCGATTCGGTCGTGGTGTTCGGCGCCGGTCCCGTGGGGCTGTTCGCGGCGCGTTGCGCCTGGTTCTTCGGCGCCGGCCGCGTGCTGATCGTCGATCAGTACGATTACCGGCTGGAGTTCGCGCGCAAGTTCGCGCAGTGCGAGACGCTCAACTTCCGCGATGTGCGCGATCCGGTCTGGTACCTCAAGAAGGAGAGCGACTGGCTCGGCTGGGACGCGGCGATCGACGCGGTCGGCTGCGAGGCGGCCGGCAGCGCCATGCAGCGCGCGACCGGCATCCGGCCTTTCAAGCTCCAGGGCGGCAGCGCGGTGTCGCTCAACTGGGCGATCGACTCCGTGCGCAAGGGCGGCGTCGTCTCGATCATCGGCGTTTACGGACCGACGCTGAACATGGTGAAGATCGGCGACGCGATGAACAAGGGACTCACGATCCGCACCAACCAGGCGAACATCAAGCGCAACCTCGAGCGCTGCCTCGAGCATATCCAGGCCGGGCACATCACGCCGAAGGATGTGATCACGCACCGCATCCCACTCGAGGAGATAGCCGAGGGGTACCACATCTTTGCGAGCAAGCTCGACAACGTCATCAAGCCGATGGTGATTCCACCACGGGCAACGGCCTAAAGGAGCGAGACATGGAACAGGTACTTGGGGCTTCGTCGCAGCAGGAACTATCCCAACCGGTCTCCGGCGGCCGCGGCCTCACCACCGAAGAGCGGCGGCGCATCGACCACTCCGCCACCATCCCCGGCTGGGGTTCCGACCTCGCGCGCGAGCGCCGTCCCGGTGTGCCGCGCGACAAGGCGCCCGAGATCGGGGTCGAGCATCTCTATCCGCCGATCGAAAGGCAGTTTCCCCGCATCAAGATCCACAAGTCGACCGAGCATGGCCGCCTGACGCCGGTGTTCGGCACGTCCTGCCCGCCGAGCGGGCTGAGCGGCCGCCTGCGCGACTTCGGCTACCAGTTCAGCGAAGGGCGCCTGTCGCGCTGGCTGACCCTGATGCTCGCCGACCGCGTCAACATGGTCGAAGACATCCTCGGCGATCTTGCGCGGGGACGCGTGCCGAACATCCCAAAAGAAATGGGGCTCAAGTCGGAGCTGAAGTACAACGCCGGCGGCTTTGCCGCCAAGGTGGGAATCGCCGTGGTAAGTACTGCGGTGGTCGTGGCCTACCTGCGAGCGCGTAAAGCGCGCTGATCGATTACCGCGCCGGCGGCTGAGCCGCCCGGGCCGCGGGCGAAGAGGCGCTCGAGCTCGGCGAGGCTGGCCGGCTTTGTCAGGTGGGCATTGAAGCCCGCTTTCATGGAGGCGTCGCGGTCGTGCTGGCGGCCATAGCCGGTGAGCGCAATGAGCAGCGTGCGGCCTTCGTCGCGCTCGCGAAAGCGGCGCGCGACCTCGTAGCCGCTGATGTCGGGAAGACCGATGTCGATGAGTGCTGCTTCGGGTGCCTCGGCTGCGAACACTTCGAGCGCCTCGGCGCCATCCTTCGCGGTGCTCACGTCGTGTCCGAGCACGGCAAGGAGCGCGGCTAGGCTCGTGCAGACGTCGGCGTTGTCGTCGACAACGAGTACCCGGTAGCGGCGCCGCTCGATCGAAGCGGCGGAGACCTTGACGGGCAGTGCCGGCGACTCGGCGATCGGGAAAGTGACGCTGAAGGTGGACCCGCGGCCGACGCCGGCGCTCGAGGCGCTTGCGCTGCCGCCGTGGAGCTCCGCCAGGCGCTTCACCAGCGTAAGGCCGATACCGAGCCCGCCTTGCTCGCGCGCGAGGCCACGCTCCCCCTGCACAAATAGATCGAACACGCGCTCGGTCAACTCGGGCGCGAGGCCCTGGCCCTCGTCGCTCACCTCGAGCAGCGCCAGGGAACTGGCGTGACGCACGCGCAGCGCGATCTGGCGGCCGGCAGGGGTGTACTTGACGGCGTTATCGAGGAGGTTGGAGACGATCTGCTCGATGCGGGCCGCATCGGCCATGATCCAGGCGCTCTCGAGCGATTCCTGGAAGCGATGACGCGCGAGGCGGCCGGTGCTTTGCCAGCTTGCCGCGACGCGGCGCGCGATGTCCGCCAGGTCGACCGGCGCCTTCTCGAGGTTGATCTTGCCGCCGGTCACGTGACCAACCTCGAGCAGGTCGTTCACCAGCCGCGCCATATGCGCCGCCTGGCGCGCGATCAGCGCCTGCGCGTTATCGAGGACCTCACGCTGGTCGCGCGCCACGCGCAGGAGCTCGGCCGCGGTGGTGAGCGTGGCAAGCGGGTTTCTCAGCTCGTGGCCGAGCATGGCCAGGAATTCGTCCTTCGCGCGATCGGCGGCGCGCAGGGCCGCTTCGCGCTCGCGGATGGCAACGCCCGCGCTCTGCAGCGCAGAGCCGAGCTCGCGAATCTCGTCGACGCTCGTCGCCGGTGGCGCCACCGACAGCTCGCCGTGGCCTAATCTTGGCGCCGCCGCCGCGAGCGACACGATGGGCGCGCTGATGCGCCGCGCGACGAGCAGCGCGAGCGCGACGCCGGCGCCCATCGCGAGCAGCAGGCCGAGGCCGAAAAGCAGGTTCGCTTCGCGCCCGGCGCGGTTGACGACGCTTCGCGGCACCGCCATGGACACCGACCAGTCGCTGAAGGAGGAGCGCGCAAACGCGCGATAGGCCTCCACGCCTTCCAGCGTCTGGCCGGCGAGCCAGCCCTCGCGACCGGTCATCAAGGCTGCGCGCAACGACTGGGACGCTTCCTCGCGCTCACTCGGCGCCGATTTGGTGCGCGCCACGAAGCGATACTCCCCGTCGATCACCGCGGCGAGCCAGTCATCCGGGAAAGCCTGGCGCTCCAGCAGCTGCTTCATCGACGATGGATCGAACACCGCGCTCAGCACATACTTCACCTCGCCCTCGCGCAGCACCGGCGTGCGCATGGTGAAGATTGGACGTTGCAGCACCGCGCCGGAAATCACGTTGCCGACCACCGTCCTGCCGCTCTGCACGGCGCGCAACACAGTCGCCTGGTCGAATGAAGGCGGAATCGGCTTCCCCGGCGGCACCAGCAGATTGAGCAGGTGCTCGCCGGAAGGACGCGTCACGACGAGGTTGATCCAGCCCTGGTTGGACGCGATGCGCGCGGCATACGGCCGAAAGCCTTCGAGGTCGGGCCCGTCCAGCAACGGCAGCACGGCGAGCGCCTCGAGCGTCACCGCAGACCCGCGCAGCTCCGCGTCCACCGCGGTCATCAGCGCCCGGACGCGCTCGATGGCGCCGCGCTCGAAGGCCTCGCGCTCGCGCTTGGCGAGCAGGAGGCCGCCCGCCACGGCGAAAAGCGCCATCGGCAGCAACGTCGCGAGCGACACGACCAGCAGATGCGAGCGCAGCTTCACGCTTGCCCTATCTTCAAAGAAAGGGCGGGAGCTGCGCAATGGCAGCCAGCGCCGCTACGCAGGTGGCGTTTGGCCCGCGCGGAACTGCTGCACCTGATCGGTCCTGTAGAGCCGATCGGTCTTGCAGTGAGGACAAGCGACGCGGAAGACGCAGGGATGCTTGGAGGTGAAAGGTTTCGCGCCGGCGCCGGGATCGTCCCAGACCGCGAAACGCGTGTGACAGGCCGAGCACTCGAAGCCGTAGTACCACTTGCCCGCCAGCACGTCGGTCGGCGTCTTCGCGGTGACGTCGTACCTCGCCTGGAATCCTGATCCTTCGAACATGCTTAGGGAAATGTATGGCGGAGCGGACGGGACTCGAACCCGCGACCCCCGGCGTGACAGGCCGGTATTCTAACCAACTGAACTACCGCTCCTTCTGCTGCAAAAACGGCGTGGTGGGTGCTGTAGGGGTCGAACCTACGACATTCGCCTTGTAAGGGCGACGCTCTACCGCTGAGCTAAGCACCCCCGATTGCGACGGGATTTGCCTCGCAAAAAGGGGCGTCAGTTTATCGCGTCCTTCAGTGCCTTGCCAGCGCGGAACTTCGGAGTTTTCGCGGCCTTGATCTCGATCGCTTCGCCGGTCCGCGGATTGCGTCCGGTGCGCGCCGCGCGCAGCCCGGCGTAGAAGGTGCCGAAGCCGACGAGGGTCACTTCTTCGCCCTTGCGCAGGCTGGCCTTCACCGCATTGATGAGCGCGTCGACCGAGCGCTCGGCGGCCGATTTCGAAATCTCGGCCGCCTGAGCCATCTGCTCTATCAGGTCGGCTTTGTTCACGACTTAATGAGTCGTGACCGCGCCGGTCTGGTCGTCGGGCTTCGGCGGAATCGGCGCCGTGTCGTCGTTCTCGGGCAGTGGCTCGGGCTGGCGCTCGAGCGCGATCTCGAGCACCTTGTCGATCCACTTCACCGGGACGATCTCGAGCTTGTTCTTGATGTTGTCCGGAATCTCGACCAGATCCTTCACGTTCTCTTCCGGGATCAGCACGGTCTTGATGCCGCCGCGATGCGCCGCCAGCAGCTTCTCCTTCAGGCCGCCGATCTGCAGCACTTCGCCGCGCAGCGTGATCTCGCCCGTCATCGCGACATCCGAGCGCACCGGGATGCCCGCGAGCACCGACACCATCGCCGTGACGATACCGATGCCGGCGCTCGGGCCGTCCTTCGGCGTCGCGCCTTCGGGCAGGTGAATGTGGATGTCGTTCTTCTGGTAGAAATCCTCTTTCACGCCGAGCTTGCGCGAGCGCGCCCGCACGACGGAAAGCGCCGCATGGATCGACTCCTGCATCACGTCGCCGAGCTTGCCGGTGGTGATGGTCTTGCCCTTGCCGGGCATCGTCGCGGACTCGATCGTCAGCAGCTCGCCGCCGACTTCGGTCCAGGCGAGGCCGGTGACCTGGCCGACCTGGTTCTGCTTCTCGGCCATGCCGAAGGTGTAGCGGCGCACGCCCAGAAACTTGTCGAGGTTCTTCGGCGTGACGGTAATGCGATGGCTCTTCTCGTCACCCGCCTTCTTTTCGGTGAGGAGCTGCTTCACCGCCTTGCGGCAGATCTTGGAGAGCTCGCGCTCGAGCGCGCGCACGCCCGCCTCGCGCGTGTAGTAGCGCACGATGTCGCGGATCGCGGCCTCGGACACCGACAGCTCGCCGTCCTTCAGGCCGGTCGCCTTCACCTGCTTCGGCAGCAGGTAGCGCGTGGCGATGTTCATCTTCTCGTCCTCGGTGTAGCCCGAGAGGCGGATCACCTCCATGCGGTCGAGCAGCGGCGCCGGGATGTTGAGCGTGTTCGCCGTAGCGACGAACATCACCTCTGACAGGTCGTACTCGACCTCGATGTAGTGGTCGGTGAACGTGTTGTTCTGCTCCGGGTCCAGCACCTCGAGCAGCGCCGACGACGGGTCGCCGCGCCAGTCGGCACCCATCTTGTCGACCTCATCGAGCAGGAAGAGCGGGTTCTTCACCTGCACCTTGCTCATGTTCTGCAGGATCTTGCCGGGCATCGAGCCGATGTAGGTGCGGCGGTGGCCGCGGATCTCCGCCTCGTCGCGCACGCCGCCGAGCGACATGCGCACGAACTTGCGGTTGGTGGCTCTGGCGATGGACTGGCCGAGCGAGGTCTTGCCCACGCCCGGGGCGCCGACCAGGCAAAGGATCGGTGCCTTCATCTTCTCGACGCGCGTCTGCACCGCCAGGTACTCGACGATGCGCTCCTTCACCTTCTCCAGGCCGTAGTGGTCCTTGTCGAGGATGTCCTGCGCCTGCTTGATGTCCTTCGAGATCTTCGACTTCTTCTTCCAGGGAAGATTGACTATGGTCTCGATGTAGTTGCGCACCACCGTGGCTTCCGCTGACATCGGCGACATCAGCTTCAGCTTCTTCAGCTCCGCCTCGGCCTTCTTGCGCGCGTCCTTCGGCATGTGGGCGCGCTTGATGCGCTTCTCCATCTCCTCTAGATCCGCGCCTTCCTCGCCTTCGCCGAGCTCCTTCTGGATCGCCTTCACCTGTTCGTTCAGGTAGTACTCGCGCTGGCTTTTCTCCATCTGGCGCTTGACGCGCCCGCGGATGCGCTTCTCGACCTGCAGGATGTCGATCTCGGTCTCGAGCTGCGACAGCAGATGCTCGAGGCGCTGCTTGACGTCGAACATCTCGAGCACCTGCTGCTTCTGCTCGAGCTTGAGCGGCAGGTGCGCCGCCACCGTGTCGGCGAGGCGCCCCGCCTCATCGATGCCCGAGAGCGAAGTCAAGATCTCCGGCGGAATCTTCTTGTTCAGCTTCACGTACTGGTCGAACGCGGAAAGCAGCGCGCGGCGCAGCGCTTCGACTTCCGGCGCCGCGGTTCCCTCGGGCGACACCGCCGAGGCTTCCGCCACCCAATGCGTGCGCACGTCGACCACATCGCGGATCTGGGCGCGCGTGCCGCCCTCGACCAGCACCTTCACCGTACCGTCGGGCAGCTTCAGCATCTGCAGGATGTTTGAAACGCAGCCGATCGCGTACATGTCCTCCGGACCCGGATCGTCCTTGGCGGCAGACTTCTGCGCGACCAGCAGGATCGATTTCCCCGCCTCCATCGCGGTCTCCATCGCCTTGATCGACTTCGGGCGTCCCACGAACAGGGGAATGACCATGTGGGGGAAAACCACGACATCGCGCAGCGGCAGCAGCGGGTACTGCACGATCTCCGGGGTGGCAGGGGATTGCTCGGACATTTAGATTAGCCTCGTCAAGGGGTTGCAATCACACCGTAGGTGCGGGTTCCCCCAGAAAAATCAATGCTCAAACCATACACGGATCGCATTGACGCTGCAATGCGCAAACCGTGTCGAAATGTAGTCGGCGGAGGGTGAACAGCCCGGTCTAGCCGGAGCTTCCGCTCGCGACCTTCTGGGTGTCGGAGTAGATGAGGAGCGGCTTGCCGTCGGCGCTGATCATCTGCTCGTCGACGACGACCTTACTGACGTTTTCGAGCGTCGGAAGTTCGTACATCGTGTCGAGCAGCACGTGCTCGAGGATCGAGCGCAGGCCGCGTGCTCCGGTTTTACGTGCAAGAGCGCGCTTGGCCACCGCGTTGAGCGCGCCCGGCCGGATCTCGAGCTCCACGCCCTCCATGTGGAAGAGGCGCTGGTACTGCTTGATGAGCGCGTTCTTCGGCTCGGTGAGGATCTGGATGAGCGCGTGCTCGTCGAGCTCCTCGAGCGTCGCGAGCACCGGCAGGCGCCCGACGAACTCCGGAATGAGCCCGTACTTGATAAGGTCTTCGGGCTCGACGTTCTTCAGAAGATCGTAGGTCGCCTTCGAATTCTTCGGGCTGCGCACCTCCGCGCCGAAGCCGATGCCGGTCTTCTCGGTACGGTTGCGCACGATCTTTTCCAGGCCGTCGAAAGCGCCACCGCAGACGAACAGTATGTTGGTGGTGTCGACCTGGACGAAATCCTGGTTCGGATGCTTGCGGCCGCCCTGCGGCGGGACCGAGGCGATGGTGCCTTCTACCAGCTTCAGGAGCGCCTGCTGCACGCCCTCGCCCGACACGTCGCGCGTGATCGAGGGGTTGTCCGACTTGCGCGAGATCTTGTCGATCTCGTCGATGTAGACGATGCCGCGCTTCGCCTTGTCGACGTCGTAATCGCAGTTCTGCAGCAGCTTCTGGATGATGTTCTCGACGTCCTCGCCGACGTAGCCCGCTTCGGTGAGGGTGGTCGCGTCCGCGATCACGAACGGCACGTTCAGCAGGCGTGCCATGGTCTGCGCGAGCAGCGTCTTGCCCGAGCCCGTCGGGCCGACCAGCAGGATGTTCGACTTCGCC
>JAEKLK010000356.1 GCA_019509895.1 Betaproteobacteria bacterium
TCGCCCACGCACGAGCTGCTGATCGAGGAGTCGGTGCTCGGCTGGAAAGAGTTCGAGATGGAGGTGGTGCGCGACCGCAAGGACAACTGCATCATCGTCTGCTCGATCGAGAACCTCGATCCGATGGGCGTGCACACCGGCGACTCGATCACCGTCGCGCCGGCGCAGACGCTCACCGACAAGGAATACCAGATCATGCGCGACGCCTCCGTCGCGGTGCTGCGCGAGATCGGCGTCGATACCGGCGGCTCGAACGTGCAGTTCGCGATCAACCCGGACGACGGGCGCATGGTCGTGATCGAGATGAACCCGCGCGTGTCCCGCTCCTCGGCGCTCGCCTCCAAGGCGACCGGCTTCCCGATCGCCAAGGTCGCCGCGAAGCTCGCGGTGGGCTACACACTTGACGAGATCGCGAACGAGGTGACCGGCGGGGCGACGCCGGCGTCGTTCGAGCCGACCATCGATTACGTCGTCACCAAGGTGCCGCGATTTGCGTTCGAGAAATTTCCCCAGGCCAATGACCGGCTGACGACGCAGATGAAGTCGGTCGGCGAGGTGATGGCGATCGGCCGCACCTTCCAGGAGTCGTTCCAGAAGGCGCTGCGCGGCCTCGAGATCGGCGTCGACGGCCTGAACCAGAGGACGCGCGACCGCGAGACGCTCGAACGCGAGCTCGGCGAGCCGGGGCCCGAGCGCATCTGGTACGTGGGCGATGCCTTCGAGAATGGCTTCACGCTGGAAGAAGTGCACCGGCTGACGCATATCGACCCGTGGTTCCTCGACCAGATCCAGCAGATCGTCGAGCTCGAGATGGAGCTCGACGACCGGCGCCTGGACGACATCGACGGACCCAAGCTGCGCCTCCTCAAGCGCAAGGGGTTCTCTGACCGGCGCCTCGCGTACCTCTTCAATACCGACGAGCGCGCGGTGCGCGCCAAGCGCCAGAAGCTCGGCATCCGGCCGGTGTACAAGCGCGTCGATACCTGCGCCGCCGAGTTCGCTACCAAGACGGCGTACATGTACTCCACCTACGAGGAGGAGTGCGAAGCGCAGCCGACCTCGCGCAAGAAGATCATGGTCCTCGGCGGCGGGCCGAACCGCATCGGCCAGGGCATCGAATTCGACTACTGCTGCGTGCACGCGGCGCTTGCGCTGCGCGAGGACGGCTTCGAGACCATCATGGTCAACTGCAACCCGGAGACCGTCTCGACCGACTACGACACTTCCGACCGGCTGTACTTCGAGCCGCTGACGCTCGAGGACGTGCTGGAGATCTTCGACCTCGAGAAGCCCTGGGGCGTGATCGTCCAATACGGGGGCCAGACGCCGCTCAAGCTGGCACGCGACCTCGCCGCGGCCGGCGTGCCCATCATCGGCACGAGCGCGGATGCGATCGACATCGCCGAGGACCGCGAGCGCTTCCAGAAGCTGGTCGACAAGCTGAAGCTGCGCCAGCCGCCCAACCGCACCGCACGCTCGACTTCCGAGGCGGTGAAATCTGCAGAGGAGATCGGCTATCCGGTGGTCGTGCGCCCGAGCTACGTGCTCGGCGGCCGCGCGATGGAGATCGTGCACCAGCAGTCCGAGCTCGAGCGCTACATGCGCGAGGCCGTGAAGGTGTCCAACGATTCGCCGGTGCTGCTCGATCGCTACCTTACCGATGCCATTGAAGTCGATGTCGATGCGATCTGCGACGGCAAGGAGGTGCTGATCGGCGGCATCATGGAGCACGTCGAGCAGGCGGGCGTGCACTCGGGCGATTCGGCCTGCTGCCTGCCGCCGCACTCGCTCGCGAGCCACGTCGAGCGCGAGCTCAAGCGCCAGACGACGCTCATGGCCAAGGCGCTGAATGTCATCGGCCTCATGAACGTGCAGTACGCCATCCAGCGCGATACGGTGTACGTGCTGGAAGTGAACCCGCGCGCCTCGCGCACCGTGCCTTACGTCTCCAAGGCGACGATCGCCGCTCGCTGCATGGCCGGCAAGACGCTGCGCGAGCAGGGCGCGCGCGAAATCACGCCGGGGTACTTCTCGGTCAAGGAGGCGGTCTTCCCGTTCGCGCGCTTCCCGGGCGTCGACACGATCCTCGGGCCGGAGATGAAGTCGACCGGCGAGGTGATGGGCGTCGGCGAGACCTTCGGCGAAGCCTTCGTCAAGTCGCAGCTCGCCGCGGGCGTGAAGATGCCGACCGGCGGCAAGGCCTTCATCAGCGTGCGCGACGGCGACAAGCTCGCGGCAGTGCAGGTGGCGCGCGACCTGGTCGATCTCGGCTTTTCAATCCTCGCGACGCGCGGCACGGCCGGCGTGCTCATGTCGCACGGCGTGCCGGTGACTCAGGTGAACAAGGTCGCCGAAGGCCGGCCGCACATCGTCGACATGATCAAGAATGGCGACGTGAACTTCATCGTCAACACGGTGGAGGCGACGCGCACCGCGGCAAGCGATTCGCGCGCCATCCGGGTCACCGCGCTCGCGCGCCGCGTCACCTACTACACCACCGTCGCCGGCGCCAAGGCCGCGTGCGCCGGCATGAAGCATTCTCGAGTCGCGGGCCTCGAGCCCTACCGGCTGCAGGACCTGCACGCGCGCCTGCGGCAGGCCGCGGCCGAACCGGTCATCTGATGAAAAGCCCGATGACCCTGCGCGGGGCCGAGCTCCTGCGCCAGGAACTGCAGCAGCTGAAGAACATCGAGCGCCCGAAGATCTCGCAGGCGATCGCCGAAGCGCGCTCGCACGGCGACTTGTCGGAGAACGCCGAATACGACGCAGCACGCGACAAGCAAGGCCTTATGGAAGCGCGTATCCGCGATATAGAGTCGAAGCTCGGCAACGCGCAGGTGGTCGATCCGAAGACGCTGCAAGCCGAGGGCCGCGTGGTCTTCGGCGCGACCGTCGAGGTCGAGGAGGAGAGCGGCGACGCGGCGACCTGGCAGATCGTGGGCGAGGACGAGGCCGACATCAAGGAAGGCCGCATCTCGTTCGGCTCGCCCATCGCGCGCGCCCTGATCGGCAAGCTCGCCGGCGACTCCGTCGAAGTGCAGACTCCGGGCGGCCTGAAGCGCTACGAGATCGTCGACGTCCGCTACCAGTAATTCGGGGACGGAGCCCGAACCGGTTCTGGGACGGAGCCCGAACCGAGGGGCGCTAACAGAGTCTCGTTCCCTGTGCCAATATGTCCGCAGAGGAGGGAGTACAACATGAACGCGAAGCTCTTTGCCGTTTTACTGGCGGGAACAACCGTCTGCATTGCCAGCGTTGCGCGGGCCCATGATGACGAGGACCGGCGCTTTTCCGGCAATCCCCGCTTCACCACCAGAGCCATCACGCCGTTCGCCATCGAAGGCCTGACCGGCGACCGCGCCGGCAACCTGTACACCACCGGTCGCCAGACCGACACGACGAAAAAGTGCCCGATCTGGCGCTTCGCGCGCGACGGCTCGCGCGTCACGGTGGCGTTCATCCCGAACCCGACCGGCTGCAACCCGTCCGGCATCACCTTCGACGCGGAGGGCAATCTGTATGTCGCCGACGGCGCCGGCACCGGCACGGAGTGGAAGGTGGCGCCCGACGCCAAGGGCTGCGACTCCGATGATTCAACCGCGCCGGCGTGCGCCTCGATACCGACCGCGACGGCCTTCGCCACCGGCGTCCCGGGCACGAACGGCATTGCCTTCGATCGCGACGGCAACCTCTGGACGGGTGATGGCACGACTGGGGTGGGACGCGTGTGGCGCATCGCTCCGGCCGGCGGCGTGTGCGAGCCGAGCTTCAGCGGCTGCGATGAAGTGTTTCGCATCCAGGCAATGGCGAACGTGCGCGATCCGGTGGCGAGCGGCGGCGTGGCGAACGTCGGCCGCGATAACCGGTCGCTGCCGCCGGGAACGATCAACGCGGCGCGCACCGCGACCAATACGGCGGGCTCGCAGCCGCTCGTCGCGAACGGCGTGGCCTTCACGCCGCACGGTGACCTGTATGTGGCCGACACGGCGCGCGGCGCGATCTGGAAGGTCGAATTCGATCGCCACGGCAACGTGAAGAGCCCGATGGGCTGCGATTCGACGTTCACGGCAAACACGCTGTGCCTCGACGCGGTGCTGGTCGCGCATCCGTACCTCGAAGGCACCGATGGCATCGCGCTCGATCGCGCGGGGAATATCTGGAACGCCGCGAACGAAAGGAATGCAATCGTTGTCGTGACGCGGCAAGGGCGGCAGGTCTTCGAGTTCTTCCGCAATCCGGTGAACACCACCACCGGTCTGCGCAACGCCGCGGAGACGGCAGACGGGAACAAGCACATCCTCGAATTGCCGACGAGCCCGTTCCTCCAAGGCAACCGGCTGTGCGACGCGCAATCCGACGGCGACCGCCGCGACATCTCGCCCCGTGCCGCCGGCGAGATCAACGCCGGCGGACCGGTCGGTGCGCGCGGCAAGATCTCCTGTCT
>JAEKLK010000002.1 GCA_019509895.1 Betaproteobacteria bacterium
GCAATGCGCTCCAGCGCCTCGCCGCGTGGGACGGCACCATTGCCGCGGATCGGCCAGAGCCATTGCTCTTCACCGCGTGGTGGCGGGAGTTTGCGCGTGCGCTCTATGCCGACGAGCTGGGAAGCGCGTTTGGCGGCAGCTGGAGCGAACGGCCCGTCTTCACTGCCAACGTGCTCGCGGGGCAATCGAAGTGGTGCGACGATCTACGCACGCCGGCTACGGAGACGTGCGGCGAACTGCTTTCCGCATCGCTCGAGCGAGCGCTCGCCGATGTGCATGAGCGCTATGGCGGCGCGTCCTGGGGCGAGGCGCATCGCGCCGAGGCGCGCCACCGGCCGCTCACGCAGAGCTGGCTGCGGCGGTTCTTCGATATCCGCGTGCCGACGGGCGGCGACGGCTACACGCTCAATGTCGGGCGGATGCAGTGGAGCGATGCGGAGCCCTTTGCAAACCGGCATGCCGCGAGCCTGCGGGCGATCTACGACCTCGCGGATCCCGAAGCGTCGGTCTTTATTCACCCGACCGGCCAGTCGGGCAATCCGCTCTCAGAGCACTACCGCGATCTCACGCCGCTCTGGGCGCGCGGCGAGTACCTGCCGATGACGATGGACCGCGCGCGGCTGGAAGCGGCCGGCGTGCAGCGCCTGGTGCTGAAGCCTCGTTGAATAATTCGGGGTCAGGCACTGAATTGCCAAGTTCGACGGCAATTCGGTGCCTGACCCCGAATTAGGCGGCCTTGCGGTCCTCGCGCAGCGCGCGGCGCAGGATCTTGCCGACGTTGGTCTTCGGTAGCTCGCTGCGGAATTCGACGTACTTCGGCCGCTTGTAGCCGGTGAGCTCGCGGCGGCAATGCTCGAGCACGTCCTGCTCGGTTAGCTGCGGATCTTTCTTGACGACGTAGACCTTCGGTACTTCGCCGGAGTGCGGGTCGGGCACCCCGACCACGGCGCACTCGAGCACGCCCGGGTGCATCGCCACGACCTGCTCGATCTCGTTCGGGAAAACCTTGAAACCCGAGACGATGATCATGTCCTTCTTGCGATCGACGATGCGGATGAAGCCTTTGGCGTCCATGATGCCGATGTCGCCGGTGTGCAGGAAGCCGTCCCGGCCGAGCACCTTCTCCGTCTCCTCCGGCTGCTGCCAGTAGCCCGCCATCACCTGCGGGCCGCGGATGCAGATCTCGCCCGCCTCGCCGAGCGGCAGGGTGCGGTCGTTGTCGTCGCGGATCTCGACATCGGTGGACGGCATCGGCACGCCGATGGAGCCCGAGTACTCGGCAAGGTCGAGTGGATTCGCGGTCGCGGCCGGCGCCGTCTCCGTCAGGCCGTAGCCTTCGATCAGCGTGGAGCCGGTCACCTGCTTCCAACGATCGGCGACCGCCTTCTGCACCGCCATGCCGCCGCCGACCGCGATCTTGAGATGCGAGAAGTCGAGCTTCGCGAAATCCGGATGGTTGAGCAGCGCGTTGAAGAGCGTGTTGACGCCGCTGATCATCGTGTACCTGTGCTTCGCCAGCTCCTTGACGAAGGTCGGGATGTCGCGCGGATTGGTGATGAGGATGTTCTCGCCGCCGACCACCATCATGTTCAGGCAGTTCACCGTCAGCGAGAAGATGTGATAGAGCGGCAGCGCGGTGATGATCACCGGCCGCTCGCCCGCCATCGCCGGCCCGAGCCAGGACTTGTATTGCAGGAGCGCCGCGATCACGTTGCGGTGAAGAAGCATGGCGCCCTTCGAGATGCCGGTCGTGCCGCCGGTGTATTGCAGGAATGCGACATCCTCGTGGCCGAGCGGCGGCGTCGCCAGCTTCGCCGACGCGCCTTCGGCGAGCGCCTGCTTGAAGCTGACCGCGCCGGGCACGTCGTAGGCGGGGACCATCTTCTTCACCCGGCGCACGACCAGGTTCACGATCAGGCCCTTGAGGCCGAGCATCTCGCCGAGGGAGGTGATCACCACATGCTTGAGCGGCGTGCGCGAACGTACCTGCTCGAGCACGGAGGCGAAGTTCTCCAGGATGACGATCGCCTCGGCGCCGGAATCGTTCACCTGGTGCTCGAGCTCGCGCGCGGTGTAGAGCGGATTGACGTTGACGACCACGCAGCCGGCGCGCAGCGTGCCAAACATCGCGATCGGATACTGCAGGCAGTTCGGCATCATGATCGCTACGCGCGCGCCCTTGCGCACGCCCTTCGCCTGCAGCCAGGCACCGAAGTCACGCGACCGGCGATCGAGCTCGGCGAAGTCTATCGTCTTGCCCATGCAGGTGAACGCAGGACGGTCGCGATACTCGCGGATGCTCTTCTCGAAGAGCTCGACGAGCGAGCGAAACTGCTGGATATCTATATCGGCGGGCACGCCGGGGGGGTAGCTCTTCAGCCAGATGCGCTCCATCGCTCTCCTCCTAGCGTGGCGGGTTCGAGCCGATTCTAGCCACGATTGGCGCGGCGAGGCATCCCGTGCCTATGGCGGCATAGGCCGCGATCCACGCGGCGGCCGAGCCGGAGCCGCCGGCGAGGTCGAGCGCGGCGCCGAACACGACGGGTCCGGCGAGCCCGCCTGCGAAGCCGGCGAGCGAATAGAGTCCCATCGCCGCGCCGCGCAATTCCGCCGGCGCGCTCGCCACGAGGCCGGCCGTGAGCGTCCCGGACTCGGCCATCACGAGCATCGAGTAGCCGACGAGCAGCGCAAGCACCAGCGGCCACGCTGACGCGGCGAGCGAGGCGAGCACGATGCCGGCCGTGCCGGACGCGGCCATCACCAGCAGGATCCAGCGGCGGCGGCCGATGCGCAAGGCGACCTCGTTGCCAAAGATCGACGCCGGCACCGCGAGCAGATTGACCACCGCGGCGATGGACGGCGCCGCCCACGGGAAGCCGTCGCCCGAGTGCACGCTCGCCGAGTAGGCGAGGAACGCCACCATCCAGGCGCGCGAGCCGAACAGTTCGAGGCAGTGCGCGGCATAACCGGCGGTGTAGCCGGCGCTCGCGCGATCGCCGAGCACGCGCCGCCAGGCGGCGAGCGGAAAGAGCGCATGGAGCGAAAAAGCCGCAGCGCCGCGCGGCGCCCGTCGGTCGATGTACAGGAGCACGAGCGCGCCAGCGAAGAGCGGCCCGAGCGCGCTCGCGATGAACGCGGCGCGCCAGCCGTACGAAGGAGTGATGAAGCCTGCCATCGCCAGCGAGAGCGCGGTGCCGATGCCGAAGAACGATGTGTAGAAGGCGACGTAGCGGCTTTGCTTCGGGCCGCCGATGCGATCCGAGAGCAGGCGCAGCCCTGGCATATAGGTCGCTGCGATGCCGACGCCGAGCAGGATCTGCAACGCGAGCGCGCTCGCGAAGCCGCTTGCCAGCCACCCGAACCCGGCGCTCGCCAGCGCGGTGCAGACGCTGCCGGTGAAGTAGATTCTCCGTGCATCGATGCGGTCGGTGAGCGAGGTCCAGAGCGACACCGTGCCGATGTAGCCGGCGAAGAACATGCCGCTCACGATCCCGGCCTGGGCATTCGACATGTGCCACTCGTCGCGCAGCTCAGGCAGCAGGGCCGCATAGGTCGAAAAGCCCAGCATCGAAAGGATGTGGGCGGCCAGCAGAACGTAGACGGCGAAATTCGGGGTCAGGGCAGTAATTGTCTTTTTATGCACGCGCGCGCGCGCCGCCCAGCGCGGAGCGAATTGCTCTCAGCCCGATTTCAACGGTGCTTGAAGTTGGGCTTGCGCTTCTCGAGGAAGGCGGCCATGCCTTCCTTCTGGTCGGCGAGGCCGAACTGCGAGTGAAACAGGCGCCGTTCGAACAGGATGCCTTCGGCGAGCGCGCTCTCGTAGGCGCGGTTGATCGATTCCTTGATCATCATCACCACCGGCAGCGAATAGCCGGCGATTTTCTCGGCCACCGCGAGCGCCTCCTCCATCAGCTTGTCGAGCGGCACGACGCGCGAGACCAGCCCGGCGCGCTCGGCTTCCTGCGCGTCCATCATGCGCGCGGTTAGGCAGAGGTCCATCGCCTTCGCCTTGCCGACGGCGCGCGGCAGGCGCTGCGTGCCGCCCGCGCCCGGCATGACGCCGAGATTCACCTCCGGCTGGCCGAAGCGCGCGTTCTCGGCAGCGATGACGATGTCGCACATCATGGCGAGCTCGTTGCCGCCGCCGAGCGCGTAGCCGGCCACCGCCGCGATCACCGGCTTGCGGATGCGCCGGATGTGCTCCCAGTCGCGCGTGATGTAGTCGGCCATGTAGGCATCCATGTAGCTGTACTCCTTCATCGCCGCGATGTCGGCGCCGGCGGTAAAGGCTTTCTCGTTGCCGGTGATGAGGATGGCGCCGATGTCGTGGCGCGCATCAAAGGAGTGCAGCGCGACGCCCAGCTCCTGCATCAGCTCCGGGCTGAGCGCATTGAGCTGCTTCGGCCGGTTGAGCGTGATCAGGCCGACACGGCCGCGGTTTTCCACTTTGATCAGGTCATAGCTCACGGGCGGTGATCACCTTTGCGTAGAAACCATTGAGCGCGGCGAGGAACGCGGCGTGCACCTGGCGCGCCGGCACCGTCTCGCCGGCGTAGCTTTGCGCGCGCGTCGCGCACGCATCGCCGAGCAGCGTCACCTTGTAGCCGAGATCGGCCGCCTGCCGCACGGTCGCGTCGACGCACATGTGCGTCATCATGCCGGCGACGACCAGCTCGCCCACGCGCGCAGCTTTCAGCAGCGTATCGAGCTCGGTACCACGAAAACTATTCGGGAAATTCTTCTGCACGACAGTCTCGCCCTCGCGGGGCCGCACGCTGGCGTGGATCTCGGCGCCTTCAGTCCCGGGAATGAAAAACGTCGCGCCGGGCCGCACCGAGAGATGACGCACATGCAACACCGGCTCGCCGCGGCTCCGGAACTGCGCGAGCGCGCGCGCAGCATTCGCCGACGCGGCCTCGGGCCCCTCGAGCGCCATGTTGCCGCCCGGGAAGTAGTCGTTCTGAATGTCGATCAGGACCAGCGCCCGCTCAGCCATGGCCGCGCTTCAATTCCGAAAGCGGGATGGCGCCCGGCGCCTCGATGCGCGGCCGGTTGGGCTCGGCCTGCGTGAGCGCTTCCACCTGCTTCATGGTCTTCGTGCTCCGCTCGGCGAGCTGCTGGTAGAGGAGCATGTTGTCGTGCTTCCAGCGCAGCTCCTCCGCTGAAAGCTCGCGCAGCACGCGCGCCGGAATGCCGGCGGCGAGCGAGCGCGCCGGAATGCGGGCCTCCGCTTTGACGAAGGCGAGCGCGGCCACTACCGCCTCCTCGCCCACCTCGGCGTTGTCGTTGACGACGGCGTTCATGCCGACGAGCGCGCCGCGGCGCACGACGCAGCCGTGCAGGATGGCGCCGTGGCCGATGGTGCTTTCGGCGCCCGCCACCGTGTCCTTGCCCGGGAAGCCGTGCATCGTGCAGTGGTCCTGGATGTTGGCGCCCTCCTCGACGACGATGCGGCCGAAGTCGCCGCGCAGGCTGGCGCATGGCCCGATGTAGGCGCGCGCGCCGACGATCACATCGCCGATCAGCACCGCGCTCGGATGGACGAAAGCGCTCGGATCGACGACGGGCACCAGGCCGTCGATGGCATAGACGAGCGGCATGGCAGAATTCTAATCCCATGCCTTCGGTCCTCGTCTCGGTCGATGCGGGCGTCCTCACCGTTACGCTCAACCGGCCGGAAAAGCTGAACGCGCTCAATCCGGAAATGCATCGCCTGCTGCGCGGCGCGCTCGAGCGCGCGATCGGTGAGCCCGAGATTCGCGCGGTGCTGCTTACCGGCGCCGGCCGCGGGTTTTGCAGCGGCCAGGACCTCGCCGAGCGCGATGTCACGAGCGCCGCGCCGATCGATCTAGCCGTGTGGCTTGGCGAGCATTACAACCCGCTCGTGCGCCGACTGCGGGCGCTGCCCAAGCCGATCGTCTGCGCGGTGAACGGCGTCGCCGCCGGCGCCGGGGCCAACATCGCGCTCGCCTGCGACCTGGTGATCGCCGCGCGCTCGGCCACGTTCGTGCAGGCGTTCGCGCGCCTGGGGCTCGTGCCGGACGCCGGCGGCACGTACTTCCTGCCGCGGCTCGTCGGCACGGCGCGCGCCATGGGTCTCGCTCTCCTCGCCGAGCCACTCAGCGCCGAGCGCGCCGAGCAATGGGGGCTCATCTGGAAAGCGGTCGACGACGCCCGCCTGGCGGAGGAGGCGCAAAAGCTGGCGCGCACGCTCGCTAACGGGCCGACCCGCGGTTATGGCCTCGCCAAGAAGGCGATCTACGCCTCGGCCGGCAACAGCCTGGATGCGCAGCTCGACCTCGAGCGGGACCTGCAGCGCGAGGCCGGCCTGAGCGAGGACTATCGCGAAGGGGTGACCGCCTTCAAGGAAAAGCGCAGCCCCCGGTTCCAGGGAAAGTGAACAAGCAGGCGCTCGCCGAACGCATCGCCGGCGTCATCGAACGCGAGGACCGCGCCTCGCGTTTCCTCGGCATGCGGCTCGACGAAGTGAAGCCGGGCGCCGCGCGCATGTCGATGCGCGTCACCGCCGACATGGTGAACGGCCAGCGCGTCTGCCACGGCGGCCTCATCTTTTCGCTCGCCGATTCGAGTTTCGGCTACGCCTGCAACACGCACAACCAGCGCGCGCTCGCCGCAAGCTGCACGATCGACTTCCTCGCCCCCGCGCAGCTCGGAGACGAGCTCACGGCGCAGGCGACCGAGGTAGCGCGCGCCGGCCGCGGTGCGATTTACGATGTGAGCGTGATCAACCAGCGGGGCGAGGTGATCGCCGTCTTCCGGGGCCGCGCCGCCACCGTAAAAGGCTCCTGGATCAATTCGGGGACGGAGCCCGGATTAGTTCGGGCTCCGTCCCCGAATTCGGACGCATGAGCGGCTTCGAGCTCGAGCCGGTCGAGAAAGCCTCGCGCGAAGAGCTCGCGCGCCTGCAACTCGAGCGGCTGCAGTGGTCGCTTGCGCACGCGTACGAGAAGGTGCCGCATTACCGGCGGAAGTTCGACGACGCGGGCGTCAAGCCGTCGGATTGCGCGCGCCTGGAAGACCTGCGGCGCTTTCCGTTCACTACCAAAGCGGACCTGCGCGAGAACTATCCCTTCGGCATGTTCGCGGTGCCGATGGATCGCATCGTGCGCATCCACGCCTCGTCCGGCACGACCGGCAAGCCGACGGTGGTCGGCTATACCGCGCGCGACATCGATACCTGGGCGCACCTCATGGCGCGCTCGATGCGCGCCGCGGGCGCGCGCCGCGGCGACAAGGTGCACGTCGCGTACGGCTATGGCCTCTTCACCGGCGGCCTCGGCGCCCATTACGGCGCCGAGCGGCTGGGTCTCGCCGTCATCCCGCTCGGCGGCGGCATGACGGAGCGCCAGGTGCAGCTGATGGTGGACTTCAAGCCCGACATCATCATGGTGACGCCGAGCTACATGCTGGCGATTGCTGACGAGATGGAACGCCAGCGCATCGATGCGCGCAGCAGCTCGCTGCGCCTGGGCATCTTCGGCGCCGAGCCGTGGACCAACGAGATGCGCCATTCGATCGAGCAGCGCCTCGACATCGACGCGCTCGACCTCTACGGCCTTTCGGAAGTGATGGGGCCGGGCGTGGCGCAGGAGTGCATCGAGACCAAGGACGGGCTGACGATCTGGGAGGACCACTTCTATCCCGAGATCATCGACCCGCAAAGCGGCGAGCCGCTCGCCGACGGCGAGCAAGGCGAGCTGGTGTTCACCTCGCTCAGCAAGGAAGCGCTGCCGGTCATCCGCTACCGCACGCGCGACCTCACCCGGCTCCTGCCGCCTTCCGCGCGCAGCATGCGGCGCATGGAGAAGATCACCGGCCGCTCCGACGACATGCTGATCGTGCGAGGGGTCAATGTCTTCCCGTCGCAGATCGAGGAGCTGATCCTCAAGCAGGCGGGGCTCAGCCCGCACTACGTGCTCGAGCTCTCCAAGCAGGGGCCGCTCGACCACCTCGCCGTCATCGTCGAAGGCGACACGGCCGCCGCTGCTCAGCTCCAGCACCACATCAAGTCGTACGTCGGCGTCAGCGCCGAAGTGCGCGTAGGTACCGTGGAGCGCTCGATCGGCAAGGCGAAGCGCGTCATCGACAAGCGTCCGAAATGAAGGGCCTCGCCGGCAAAGACGTGCTCGTCACCGGCGGCGGCGGCGCCATCGGCGCTGCGATTTGCCGGCGTTTCGCCGAGGAAGGCGCGCGGCTGCTGGTGGCCGATCGCGCCCGCGAGGCGGCCGAGCGCATTGCCGCCGAGTGCAAAGGCACGGCGCTCGTGTTCGACATCGCCGACTACGCCGCGGCAAAGGCGGCGCTCGGCGAGCGTCACGTCGACGTGCTGGTGAACAACGCCGGCTGGGACCGCTTCCAGAACTTTGCCCATCTCCTCCGACGCGGCGCGCGTCGGCTCCTCCGGCGAAGCGGTGTACTCGGCCTGCAAAGGCGGCATCCTGTCCTTCAGCAAGACGCTGGCGCGCGAGGTCGCGCGCAAAGGCATCACGGTGAACGTGGTCTGCCCCGGCCCGACCGATACGCCGATCCTGCGCGGTTTCCTCGGCGAGGGCGAAGCCGGGCAGAAGGTCTACGACGCCCTTGTGCGCGCGATCCCGATGAAGCGCGTCGGGCAGCCCGACGACGTTCCCGGCATCGTCGCCTTCCTCGCCTCCGATGAGGCCGGGTTCATCACCGGGCAGGTGATCAGCGTCTCGGGCGGCTTAACCATGGCCGGCTGAACCGATTTGCCGGAAGCTCACCCACCATAGCAGCGCACCGACCGCGACGGCCGAGAGCAGGTGCTTGAGCGTATGCCCGCTCACCGTGCGCCCAGTGAGCTCGTAGATCACCGGGTCGCGAAACTCGCACCACTTCGCCAGGGCGTATAGCGCGGCGACGGCGAAGATCACCCAGCCATGTGGATAGCGAGAAGGAAGCCAAGCCGCAAGCACGACGATGGCCAGGATGGAGCCGAACTGCACCAGCACATACGGCCGCAGGTCGTCGAACGCCATCCAATACAGAACGCTCGCCGCGCCCAGAAGCGCGAGCACCGCGAGCAGGGTCCCCCCGGGCGCAATGCGCAGCCGTTCCGCGACGATCGCGCCAAGCAGACACATGCACGCGACCGCGATGGGCAGCCGGTCCCAGGCGAGCCTCGCGTCGTCGGGCGCCAAGTGGTAGTACGCAGAGCCGATACCGGTGGCCGCCACCGCGCAGAAAAACCACCAGTAGGCGCGCCACTCGTCGGCACCGGAGAAGCGGCTGGCCGGATTGCGCCACAGCAGCCAGATGCCGAGGATGCCGATGAGCACGAGTACAACGCTCGAGACCACGTCCGCGAAGTTCGGGATGCCGAGCAAAGCACGGCTATCCGCGAAACGGTGATAAGCCTGGTCCTGGTGTAGGGGTGTGAGCATGGCCGCCTCAGAGCAGGATTTGATACGCCGCGAAGCTGCCCAAGCCGAGCACGGCACCGGCGGGCAGATCCATGACGTAGTGCTGCTTCGTAAAGAGGCACGATAGCGCGATCACCAGCGGGAACGCGAGTGCGGCTGCGCCGACATGCGGCACGAGGTGCAGCGCGGTCAGCATCGCGACCGACACGTGCATGCTTGGAAAGCTATTGGTCGGTGCGTCAATCCGCTGCACGACGGCGAGAAAGCGTTCCGAGAGCGTGCGCTCTCGGTTATAGGCGCGCCAGTGCGGAGGCGTGGTCACAGGCACGAACACGAAAAACAGCATCTGCAGCCCGAGCAGCACCATGTAGCTCGTCGCGACATAGGTGAATTCCCGGGCCGAGCCGATCACGAAGTTGAGGTAGAGGATGATCGGATAGTAAAGGCAGCTGTAGATCCATACCCAGCTCGGCCAGTACGGGATGCGCTCGTCGATGCCGAGCTTGAACTGCCGCGGCGTTGACAGCGGATTGCGCTGGCACCAGAAATAGAACTGGTACGCGCCGATGATCAGGATAGCGCTCAGCAGCAGATTGACGATGTAGTCGGTGAGCCTCACGATGCCCTCCCTATTGCGAATTGAAATGCGGCCGGCTTCAAGCGGTCCGCAAAGACGTTGTCGATAGATGGGATGTTGGTTGTGCCCTCGAAGCGCGGCATGGTGGCCAAGGCCCTCATGACGTAGTTGGGTGTAATGCCTGGCCTCGCGTCGAGGTCCTTGCGCGGCACGCTGACGACGCCGAAGCCCTGTTCCTGCATGTGCGCCATGATGCGGATCGCCGAGCGCAGCAGCGGCTCGGCGCGCTGCGTCCAGGCGGTATGCCATGTGCCCATCGGATGAAAGTAGTTAGGAATACCGCCGACGAGCAGCGCCTTGTAGAAGTTGATGCGCTCGAGCGCGACCGATGCGCCATCGACCTCAACGTCGAATTTGAAGAACCGCAGGTTCAGTCCGGTGGCGAGGACGCAGACATCGCACTCGATGCGTTCGCCCGTGCTCAGCACCATGCCGGATTCGGTAAAGCGCTCGATTTCCGCCGTCTTGAGCCGGATCGCGCCTGAGCGCAGCTTTTCTTTCAGCCCGAGCGCCACCGCGACGCGCTGCTCCCACGGGTTGTAGCGCGGCGTGAAGTGCTGACGCAGGACCTGTTCACCGACCGCGCCGTGCCAGTGCCGGCGGAAGAACCACCGCGCGAGGCGGGGGAAGCGGCGAAAGGCGACGAACACCACGTCGTCCCGAACCTGCATGGTGTAACGCAGCCACTTGACCGGCTGCCGTAGCCCTCGCCGGTAAAGGTTCTGGCAAAGCCGGATCAACGGTCCGGCCTCGTTGCTCATCTCGTAGATGTACGACGGCGAGCGCTGCACGAGGACGAGTGATCCAGAAACCGCAGCGAGCTCCGGTGCGCAGCAGATGGCGGTCGAGCCACTGCCGACAACCACCACCTTCTTGCCGACAAACGTCCGGCGATCGTCCAGATGCGAGGTATGGAGGATTTCGCCCCTGAAGCGCTCCGCATGCTCGAACACCGGCACATGCGGCTCGTCGGCGAAGTAGCCGTTGCCGTTGATGAGAAACGGCGCGCTGAAGACGCCGTTCGTCGTATGCACCGTCCAGCGCTGGCGCCGCGAGTCGAATACCGCCTTAACCACCCGGGTATCGAACCGGATGTGCTGCAGGATGCCGAACTCCTCTGCGACGCCGCGCAGATACGCCTGGATTTGCGCCCGACCGTGAAGGCAGCGCTCGGAGAGGAACGGCTTGAAGCTGAAGGAGTACTTGATGAATTCGGAATCGCAGCGTGCGCCGTGCCAGCGGTGCGTGTTCCAGACGCCGCCGAGATCGCTCTTCGCCTCGAGGATGGTGTACGCGATGCCTCGTGCGCCCAGGTAGTAGCCGGCGGCGATACC
>JAEKLK010000003.1 GCA_019509895.1 Betaproteobacteria bacterium
CGGCGGCGTCTTGTTCCAGTCGAGCGTCTCGAGATAGTCGCGCACGTACTGCTTGTCGAAGGACGGCGGGCTCATGCCAAGCTTGTACGAATCGGCCGGCCAGAAACGCGACGAATCGGCGGTCAGCACTTCGTCGATGAGGACAAGCTGCGCTTTGTCGTCCAGGCCGAACTCGAACTTGGTGTCGGCGATGATGATGCCCTTGGTCGCCGCGAAGTCGGCCGCCTCCTTGTAGAGGCGGATGCTGACGTCGCGCACGCTCTCGGCCATCGGCTTGCCGATGAGCTTGACCACCTCGTCGAACGAGATGTTCTCGTCGTGACCGGTCTCCGCCTTCGTTGCAGGAGTGAAGATCGGCTGCGGCAGCTTCTGCGCCTGCTGCAACCCCTTTGGCAGCTCGATGCCGCAGACTTTGCCGGTCTTCTGGTAGTCCTTCCAGCCCGAGCCGATGATGTAGCCGCGCACCACCGCCTCGATCGGCAGGGGCTTCAGCTTCTTCACGACGACCGAGCGGCCGCGTACCTGCTCGCGCTCTTCCGGCTTCACCACAGTCTCGGGATCGATGCCGGTGAGCTGGTTCGCAATGACATGGCCCAGGCGGCCGAACCAGAAGTTGGCCATCTCGTTCAGCACGCGCCCCTTGTCCGGAATCGGGTCGGACAGCACGACGTCGAAGGCGGACAGGCGGTCGCTCGTAACGATCAGCATCTTGTCGTTGCCCACCGCGTAGATATCGCGGACCTTGCCCTTGCCGATGCGCGGCAGGCTCTTGATGCTCGACTCGTACAACGCCTGTCCCATCAGGCCGCCTGCCTCTCGAGATCCGCGCGCCACTTGCCCTGGCAGGCGAGGCTGTTCATGTGCGCGCGGTGCGCAAAGGCCTTCTGCGCCGCGCCGGCGTTGCCGGCCTGGCCGCGCCAGGTGTTGAGCGCCGGGTTCTGCAAAGCGCGCGAGTACGAAAAGGTGAGCGGCCACGGCAGGTTCTTCATCGCCGCCATGGCAGAGAGATGCGCGGTCGCCGCTTCATCGGACTGGCCGCCGGAGAGGAACACGACGCCCGGTTGCGCCCCCGGCACGGTGCGCTTGAGCACGCGCACCGTGCGCTCGGCCACTTCGTCGACACTCGCCTGACGAGCGTTGTCCTTGCCCGAGACGCACATGCTCGTCTTGAGGATGAGGCATTCCAGCTCGACGTTGTACGCGGCGAGGGCGCCGTAGACCGCTCGCAGCGTCGCAAGATGCACCTCTTCGGAGCGCTCCGCGGTGTGGTTCCCATCGAGGAGCACCTCGGGCTCAATGATCGGCACGATCGAGGCCACTTGGCACGCGGCGGCGTAGCGCGCGAGCACGTGCGCGTTGGCATAGAGGCACGCGTGGGTCGGCAGCGTATCGCTGATCGTGATGGTCGAGCGCCACTTGGCGAAACGGCAGCCCAGCTTGAAGTACTCGTCGAGGCGCTTGGCGAGCCCGTCCAACCCTTCGCTCACCTTCTCGCCTTTAGGCGCGAGCGGCAGGTCGACCAGGCCCTTGTCGACCTTGATGCCTTGCAGTCGACCTTGACCGACTGGAAACGCTTTTCGCAGGTGCCGCTCGACTCGTCGGCAGCAAGCAGGCCTTTGCCTTTCGCGACCAGGGCGGCCGCGGTTTTCGCCATCAGTGCTTTGTCCATAGCGGTGGGTACGGGATTGGCTTACGGAGGAGGGGCGAAGTCTAAGGATTGTGCGGCGCAATGCGCAACCTCGGGTTCCGGTACAATCGCGTACTTCTCCTTGGAAATCAAAAGCGTGCCCCGTAACCTGCGCAATATCGCGATCATCGCCCATGTCGACCACGGCAAGACGACCCTGGTCGACAAGCTGCTCGCGCAATCGGGCACCTTCGCCGCCCACGAGCACATCGAAGAACGCGTCATGGACTCGAACGACCTCGAGCGCGAACGCGGCATCACGATCCTCGCCAAGAACTGCGCCGTGCGCTACCGCGGCACGCATATCAACATCGTCGACACCCCCGGGCACGCCGATTTCGGCGGCGAGGTGGAGCGGGTGCTTTCGATGGTGGACGGCGTGCTGCTGCTGGTCGACGCGGTCGAGGGGCCGATGCCACAGACGCGCTTCGTCACGCGCAAGGCGCTGGCGCATGGCCTGAAGCCGATCGTCGTGGTGAACAAGGTCGACCGTCCAGGGGCGCGCGCGGACTGGGTGGTCAACCAGACGTTCGAGCTTTTCGACAAGCTCGGGGCGAGCGAAGAGCAGCTTGATTTCCCGGTGATCTACGCCTCGGCATTACAGGGCTGGGCATCGACAACGCAGGAGCGCGGCACCGACATGGCGGCGCTCTTCCAGGCGATCCTGGAATACGTCCCGATGCGCGACGAAGACGCCGACGGACCGCTGCAGCTGCAGATCTGTTCTCTCGACTATTCGAGCTACGTCGGCAAGATCGGCATCGGCCGCATCCGCCGCGGGCGCCTGCGTGCGGCGCAGGAGGTGCTGCTCCTCAACGGCCCCGATGCGGCGCCGCTTAAGGCCAAAGTGAACCAGGTGCTGATGTTCGAGGGCCTGGAGCGCCAGCAGGTCGAAGAAGCGCAGGCGGGGGACATCGTATTGGTGAACGGCATCGACGAGATCAACATCGGCGCGACCCTTTGCGATCTCGAGCATCCCGAGGCGCTGCCGCTTCTGCGGGTCGATGAGCCGACGCTCACCATGAATTTCCTGGTGAATGCCTCGCCGCTCGCCGGTCGCGAGGGCAAGTTCGTGACCAGCCGGCAGCTGCGCGAGCGCCTTGAGCGCGAGACCAAGTCGAACGTGGCGCTGCGCGTCGAGTACCCGGAGGACACCGATACGTTCATTGTCTCGGGCCGCGGCGAGCTCCACCTCACCATCCTTATTGAGAACATGCGACGCGAAGGCTATGAGGTCGCAGTGTCGCGGCCGCGCGTGGTCTACAAGGAAATCGCGGGCGAACGCTGCGAGCCCTACGAGCTGCTCACGGTGGACGTCGAGGATGCGACGCAGGGCGCGGTGATGGAGACGCTCGGCGCGCGCCGGGGCGAGCTCCTCGACATGCAGCCCGACGGCAGGGGGCGGGTACGGCTCGACTATCGCATTCCGGCGCGCGGACTGATCGGCTTCCAGGGCGAGTTCATGACCCTCACCCGCGGGACCGGCATCATGAGCCACGTGTTCGACGACTACGCGCCGGCGAAGGCCGATCTGGAAAATCATCGCAACGGCGTGCTCGTCTCGCAGGACGACGGCGTCGCCGTGGCCTATGCGCTGTGGAAACTGCAGGAGCGCGGGCGCATGTTCGTGAGCCCGGGCGATGCGGTCTACGAGGGCATGATCGTCGGCGTGCACACGCGCGACAACGACCTGGTGGTGAACCCGATCCGCACCAAGCAGCTCACCAACATCCGCGCCTCCGGCAAGGACGAGGCGATCGACCTGACGCCGCCCATCGAGCTCACGCTGGAGTACGCGGTGGAGTTCATCGGCGACGACGAGCTGGCAGAAGTTACGCCGCGCTCCATCCGGCTACGTAAGCGCTTCCTAAAGGAAAATGAGAGGAAGCGTGCCGAGCGAGCCGCCGCCTGACGAATCACGTTTTCCGCGACGCGGCATGGCATCTCCCTTGCTCCTCTAGGGGCGTAGTCCCCATTCCTTTCAGAGGAGATGCATGAAGATGAAAGCATTTACTGCGGCCCTTACGGCCTTTTTACTCGCCATCGGCATGGCGGCCTGCAATCGTGACAACGCCGGCGCCGGCTCCAGCTCGGACACCAGCAAGAAGAGCGGCAGTGCGGCGACGGGCGGCAGCTCGTCCTCGACCTCGCCCAGCAGCCCGGGCAGCAGCTCCGGCAGCACCAGCGGCAGCGGCTCCATGGGCAGCTCGTCGAGCAAGTCGCCATCGTCGCCGTCGTCCGGTGGCGCCAGTGGCAGCAGCTCCGGCAGCTCTAGCGGCAGCTCGAGCTCGAAGTAAGCCTTAGCTCATAGCCTCGCGCGCTGCGCGGATACCACTGCGCAGCGCGCCGGCTACCGTTCCCGGCTCTTCACTTTCGGTAGCCTCGCCGGCAAAGAATACCGTGCGGGCCAGCGGCGCCGCGAGCGCTTCGCGGGCGCCTTCGCCGTTCACTCTCAAGTAGCTGTAGCCGCCGCGCGCAAACGGATCGGCGCGCCAGTTGTGCGCATACGCGGCTGCGAGTTCGCGCTCGGCCACGCGGCCGAAGATCGCAACAGCGGAGTCGAGCGCTGCGCGCACGAGCAGCGCATCGCGCTTGCCGCTCAGGCGCGCGGCCTTCGGTCCACCGGCCCAGGCGGTCAGTAGCGGCGCGCGCAGCGGCAGCGGTGTCCAGCAGGTCGGAAACGGCGCTTTCGGTGCGTGGAAGAATGCGACGCCGGGCGCCTGCTCTTCCCAGAATGGACGGTGAAAGCGCATCGCGACGCGAATCACGGGTCCGGACTCGAGGCAGGCGAGCGCCGCGCGCTTCTCGCGAAACCGCAGCGGTCCGCTCTGCAGCACACCGAGCGGCAGCGTGACGATCGCGCACCGCGCCCGAACGGAAAAGTGCTCGCCTTGAAAACGGCCGGCGAGCGTGGCGCCGCCGCGGCGCCAGCGCACCGCCTGTACCACGGCGCCCAGGCGTAGCCGCGCGCCGCGGGCAAGCAGGTCGCGCGCGAGCCATTCGAAAAGTGCGCCGTAGCCGCCCTGCGGGCGCGGCTGGGAGTCGCCGAGCTCGCCGCCACCCCACTCCTCGGCGATCGATTTGGCGCTCACGCGCTTTGGATCAGCGGCGTCGAAGCCCTCTACCATCATGGTGGCGAGCGCCTTGGTCTTGGCCGGCAGCCGCTGGCGCGCGAGAAAGGCGGCGAACGACATGTCGCGCTTGAGCTTGTGACCCTCCTGCACGGCACGTTGCGCATCGGCGAACGCGTCGACCGGCTCGAGGCGGCCACCCGCCAGGGAGCGCTGCTCGCGCGCCGAATCGGTGGTGCCAAGCCCGGCGCGTTCGAGAAAGGAGTGCGTGAGCTTGGCTTCGCCATGCAGGAACTCGGCACCGAGCTCGACCGGGATGTCGAGGCCGGAGAGGCGGCGCGTCCAGCAGCGCCCGCCGACGCGCTGCCGCGCTTCGAGCACGAGCACCGAGCGCCCGGCACGCGTGAGCTCATCGGCGGCGGCAAGTCCCGCGGCGCCGGCGCCAATCACCACGAAATCGGCTGCTTGCGTGGCTCGTCCGCGGCGCATTCTCGGCTAGAGTAGCCGAAAGCTGGAGGCCTCCGCATGAGCCTGAGACTGCACGTTTTCCCGCCGAGCCCGCGCGCGTTCAAGGTGCTGGTGGTCGCGCATCATCTCGGCATCGACTACGAATTCGTGCTGTGCGATCTCACCAAGGGCGACCAGAAATCCGCCGCGTACGCGGCCCTCAATCCGAACCAGCGCATGCCGAGCCTCGAGGACGGCGATTTCAGGCTGTGGGAATCGAACGCCATCATCCAATACCTGGCGGCGAAGAAGCCCGAGGGCGGGCTGCTCCCGGCGGATGAACGCGCCCGTGCCGACGTAGCGCGCTGGCAGTTCTGGGAATCCACCACTTGGGATCCGGCGTGCGCGATCCTGGTGTTCGAGCGCGCGGTCAAGCGCTTCTTCGGCGGCGGCGCGCCCGATCCGGTTGAAGTCGAGAAAGGGCTGCAGCGGTTTCATCGCGCCGCCAAGGTGCTCGACGCGCACCTGCGCGGGCGCGCTTACGTGTGCGGCGATCGCCTGACGCTCGCCGATTTCGCGCTCGCCGCCGACCTGACCATGGCCGAGCCGGCGCAGTTGCCGCTGGAAGGCTACGGCGAGATCCGGCGCTGGGCCGGGCGGCTCGCCGACCTTCCGGCGTGGCAGCGCACGCGCGAGATGCAGAACGCGCGGCGCTGATCGAGCGCTACTGCACCTTCACGCCGGTCTTCGTGACGACATCCTTCCAGAGGGAGATTTCCTTCCTGATCTGATCGCCGAAGCGCTGCGCGTTGCCGCCCGCGGGCGCGACGCCGTCGGTCTCGAGTTGCTTCGCCGTCTCCGGACTCTGCAGCATCTTGTTCACTTCCGCATTGATGCGCTCCACGATCGGCGCCGGCACGCCCTTCGGCGCAATCAGGCCGTGCCACAGGATGACGTCGAAGCCGGGCACACCCGATTCGGCGATGGTCGGCACCTCGGGCTCTGCCGGCAGCCGCTTGGCGCTCGTCACCGCGATGGCGCGCAGGCGGCCCGACTTCACGTGCGGCAGGGCCGTCGCGGTGCTGCTGAAGAAGATGTCGGTCTGACCGGAAATCGTGTCGGTCAGCGCGGGCCCGGTGCCCTTGTAAGGAACATGGTTCAGCTTGACGCCCGCGCGGTACTGGAAGAACTCCACCACCATGTGCGTGATGCTGCCCTGGCCGGCGGAGGCGAAATTGATCGAGCCGGGCTTCTGCTTGGCGGCCGCGATCAGCTCCTGCAGGGTCTTCGCCGGGAACTTCGGATTGGCGACGACGATCATAGGGCCTTGCGAGATCTGCACGACCGGCGTGATGTCGGCGATCGGATCGTATTTCAACGGATAGAGGGCAGCGTTCACGGTATAGCTGGACGCAATCAGCGTCAGCGTGTACCCGTCGGGCTTGGCCTTCACGCCCTGCTCGATGCCGAGCAGGCCGCCCGCGCCCGGCCGGTTCTCGACGATGACCTGCGAGCCGAGCGCATCGGTGAGCCGCTGCGCAGTGAAGCGCGCGATGAAGTCGGAGCCTCCGCCCGGCGCGAAAGGCACGATGATCTGCACCGGCTTCGCCGGATATTTCTGGGCAAACGCCGGCAGCGCCAGCCCCGCAACGGCGAGCGCCAGCAATAGTTTCAACCGCAGCATGGTTTTGCTCCTCGAGCTTGTGCGAGAATCGCGCCCCGGATTCGGGGTCAGGGCCGTCATTATCACCGACAAGCATTACGCCGTCCGCCTCGCATTCGCGCGAGCGCACATCCGATGATCAAGATCGAAAACCTGGTAAAGGCATTCGGGCCGAAGCGCGCGGTCGACGACATTTCCTTCAGCGTCGAGCGCGGCGAGGTGCTCGGCTTCCTCGGCCCCAATGGCGCGGGCAAGTCCACCACCATGCGCATGATCACCGGCTTCATGCCGCCCTCGGCGGGCAAGATCACGGTCGGCGGCTTCGACGTCGCCGAGTCGCCGATCGAGGCGAAGCGCCTGATCGGCTACCTGCCGGAGAACGCCGCCTCGTATCCGGACATGACGGTCGAGGGCTTCCTCAAGTTCGCCGCCGAGCTGCGCGGCCTGGGCGGGGCGGCGAAGAAGAAGGCGGTACGCCGCGTGATCGACCTCTGCTTCCTCGACTCGGTGCTGCGTCAATCGATCGACACGCTCTCGAAGGGCTACAAGCACCGCACCTGCCTGGCGCAGGCGCTGATCCACGATCCGCAGGTGCTGATCATGGACGAGCCGACCGACGGCCTCGATCCCAACCAGAAGCATGAAGTGCGCAACCTGATCCGCGAGCTCGGCGCCAACAAGGCGATCATCTTCTCGACGCACATCCTGGAGGAGGTCGACGCCGCCTGCAGCCGCGCCATCATCATCGACCGCGGCAAGATCGTCGCCAACGGCACCCCTGAAGAGTTGCGCAACATGTCGGAGCTGGCCGGCGCCGTGACGCTGCAGGCGCGCGGTGCGAGCGCCGAGCGTCTCGCCACGCTCGGCCGCGTCGAGAAGATAAACGGCGCCTTCCGCATCTATCCGCGCGACAAATCGCAGGTCGGACAGCTGGCGCAGGAAGTAGTCGAGCTCGTGAACCTGCACGGCTGGAAAGTCGAGGGCATGTACAGCGAGCGCGGCGAGCTCGACGAAGTCTTCCGCCGCATCACGCTTCCGGACACGGTCAGGAAATGAAAGCTATCTGGACCATCACCAAGCGCGAGCTCGTCGCCTACTTCACGAGCCCGGTGGCGTACGTCTTCCTGGTGATCTTTCTGCTGCTCACCGGCTTCTTCACCTTCACGGCGGGCAACTTCTTCGAGCGCGGCGAGGCGAGCCTTGCCGCCTTCTTCGGATGGCATCCGTGGCTCTATCTCGTGCTGGTGCCGGCGGTCGGCATGCGCGTCTGGGCGGAGGAGCGGCGCTCGGGAACGATCGAGCTGTTGCTCACTATGCCGGTCGCGACCTGGCAGGCGATCGTCGCCAAGTTCCTCGCGAGCTGGATCTTCCTCGCCGTGGCGCTCGTGCTGACCTTCCCGGCGGTCATCACCGTCAACATCCTCGGCGAGCCCGACAACGGCATTATCTTCGCCGGCTACCTCGGCAGCTTCTTCCTCGCGGGCGCCTACCTCGCCATCACCTGCATGACCTCGGCGATGACGCGCAACCAGGTAGTCGCCTTCATCGTCTCGGTGGTGATCTGCCTGTTCTTCATCCTGGCAGGCTTCAATCCGGTGACCGATCTGCTCTCTCGCTGGGCCAATCCCGCGGTGGTCGACACGGTGGCCGCGTTTTCGGTGGTGACGCATTTCGACGGCTTCCAGCGCGGCGTGATCGACACGCGGGACCTGATCTTCTTTCTCTCGCTGATCGGCTTCACGCTCTTCGCGACCGGCGTGATCATCCGCGGGCACCGCGCAGGCTGACATGCAAAAGAAGCACGAACATCTGCTCTATTCCGCCATCGGCCTGGTGGCGCTCGCGCTGGTCCTGGTGGCCTTCAACTACCTGATCTCGCGCGTGCCGGCGCGCGCCGACCTGACCGACGGCCGGCTCTACACGCTCTCCGACGGCACGAAGAAGATCCTGCGCAACCTGCAAGCACCGGTGAAGGTGAAGCTCTACGTCTCACAGGGCGAGAGCGTCCCGGTGCCGCTGCGCAGCTTCGCGCAGCGCGTCGAGGACCTGGTGCGCGAGTTCAAGTCGGTCGCGGGACCGAACCTCGTCATCGAGCGCTACAACCCGCGCCCGGACTCCGAGGAGGAGGACGCTGCGCAGCTCGACGGCATCGAGTCGCAGCAGCTCGTCACCGGGGAGCAGTTCTACCTCGGTGCCACGGTGAGCCAGCTCGAGCGCAAGCAGACCCTGGCTTCGATCAGCCCGCAGCGCGAGCGGCTGCTCGAATACGACCTGGTGCGCGCCGTCGCCCGCGTCGCCACCACCGAGCGGCCGAGGATCGGCCTGATGGCCGGGCTGCCAGTGCTCGGCGAGAAATTCAACCCCTTCACGCGCCAGAGCTCCGATCCGTGGGTGCTCGCCACCGAGCTCAAGCGCGAGTTCGACGTGAAGGAGGTGCCGATCAGCGCGAAGGAGATCGACAAGGACCTGAACGTCCTGCTGCTCATCCACCCGCGCGACCTGCAGCCCGAGCAGGAGTACGCGCTCGACCAGTTCGTCCTGCGCGGCGGCAAACTCATCGCGTTCGTCGATCCGTACGCCTACTTCGACCAGTCGCCGCAGATGCCCGGCGTGCCGCCGATGCCGTCCAGCTCGAGCCTGCCGACGCTCTTCAAGGCCTGGGGCGTCGAATACGACGCGAACAAAGTGATCTCCGACGTCGTGTTCGGCTCCGGCGGCGGCGCGCGCTACACCCCGACGGTGCTCTCGCTCAACCGCACCGCTTTATCGCGCGACGACGTGGTCACCGGCTCGATCGAGACGCTGCTCTACGCCTTCGGCGGCGCGTTCAACGTGAAGCCGGTCGACGGGCTGAAGGCGACCGAGCTCTTGCGCAGCTCGCCGAACTCGATGCTGGTCGACAACGCCAACGCCACCAAGTCCGGCGACGAGGCGACGCGCAGCTTCAAGCCGAACGGCAAGGCGATGCCGCTCGCCGTGCGGCTCACGGGCAGGTTC
>JAEKLK010000004.1 GCA_019509895.1 Betaproteobacteria bacterium
GGAACGATCCCTCCTGCATGTTGCCGTCGCAGATGCCGATCCAGATGACGAGCGCGTGTAGCGCGCGCGCATACGCGATCGCCTCTTTCGCGCCTCGCAAGTCCGGCTCTGACACGATTTCGAGTAGCGGCGTGCCAGCGCGGTTGAGGTCGATGCCGCTCATGCCACGGAAATCTTCGTGGAGCGACTTGCCCGCGTCCTCCTCGAGATGGGCGCGAGTGAGACGGATGGTCTTTTCGCCTGCGTCGACGGCAATGCGAACGGAGCCGCCCTGAACGATCGGGCTCTCGTACTGGCTGATCTGGTAGCCCTTCGGGAGATCGGGATAGAAGTAGTTCTTGCGCGCGAATATGGAGCGGCGGTTGATGGTGGCGCCGACGGCAAGACCGAAGCGGATGGCATGCTCGACCGCCGCGCGGTTCAGCACGGGCAGTGTGCCCGGAAGCGCGATGTCCACGGCCGAGGCCTGCGTGTTGGGCAGCGCGCCAAAGGCGCTCGCCGCGGCCGAGAAGATCTTGCTCCTCGTCAGGAGCTGCACGTGGGTCTCGATGCCGACGACGATTTCCCAGGCCATCGTCGCTACCTCGCCTCGGCGGAGCTGCACTCGTCGATGCAGCTATGGGCGGCGAGTGCCAACCTGGCGAGGCGCTTCACAGCGGCGTCTCGCGCGGCACGCGCGAATGCCAGTCGGTCGCTTGCTGGTAGCGATGGGCGATGCCGAGGAGCTGCGCTTCGGAAAAGTAATTGCCGGTGAGCTGCAACCCGATGGGCAAGCCGGCATCGTCGAACCCACAGGGCACGGAAAGCGCCGGCAATCCCGCCAGCGGCGCCGAGACGGTGAAGATGTCATTGAGGTACATCTGCACCGGATCATCGCTTTTCGCGCCGATGGCGAACGCGGTGGTGGGGGAGGTGGGCCCGAGGATGACATCGCACTGCGTGAACGCCTGCACGAAATCTCGCGCGATCAGGCGGCGGACCTTCTGCGCCTGGAGGTAATAGGCGTCGTAGTAGCCGTGCGAAAGAACGTAGGTGCCGACAAGGATGCGCCGCTTCACTTCGGCGCCGAAGCCTTCGGCTCGCGTGCGGCAATACATGTCGAAGAGATCGCGGTACTCGGCGGCGCGGTGACCGTAGCGCACGCCGTCGAAGCGCGAGAGGTTGGACGATGCCTCGGCCGGAGCGATCACGTAGTAGACCGGTACGCCGAGGCGCGAAGTGGCGAGCGACAGCTCGACGCGACGCGCACCCTGCGTTTCGTACCAGCGCAGCGCCTGATCGACCGCCGCGCGTACCGGCGCGTCGATGCCGGGACCGAAGTATTCGCGCGGCACGCCGATGCGCATGCCGGAGAGCGGCATTTGGAGGGCGCGCGCGTAGTCTTCCTTCGGACGCTCGAGGCTCGTCGAGTCGCGCGGATCGAAGCCGGCCATGGCGTTCATCAGCAGCGCCAGATCCGCCGCGCTTTTCGCGAGCGGCCCCGCCTGGTCGAGCGACGAAGCGAAGGCGACGATGCCATAGCGCGACACGACGCCATAAGTCGGCTTCAGGCCCGAGACGCCGCACATGGCCGCCGGCTGGCGCACCGAGCCGCCGGTATCCGTGCCGGTCGCCGCCGGCACCAGCCGCGCGGCGACCGATGCGGCCGAGCCGCCCGAGGAGCCGCCGGGCACGCGGCGTGTGTCCCATGGGTTGCGCGCAGGTCCATGGCGAACTCGTCCATGTTGCACTTGCCCACCAGCACCGTACCGGCGCGCGCGAGCTGCTCGACGACGTGGGCGTCATAGGGACTCACGTAGTTTTCGAGCATGCGCGAGCCGCACGTGGTACGCAGCTCGCGTGTGCAGAGGATGTCCTTGTGCGCGATCGGGATGCCGCTGAGCGGCCCGGCCTCGCCGCGCGCGCGCAACTCATCGCTTCGCCTGGCGGCGGCGAGGGCGCGCGACTCGTCAATGGTGATGAAGCTGTTCAAGGCGCGGCCGAAGCGCGCGATACGCTCGAGGCAGGCGCGCGTCAGCTCGAGCGATGACATCTTCTTCGTCGCGAGCGCGCCGGAGAGCTCCGAGAGCGTGGCGTTCAGCACCGCTACTCGATCACCTTCGGCACGAGGTACAAGCCTTCTTCCACGGCCGGCGCGACAGATTGATAAGGCTCGCGCTGGTCCGTTTCGCACACCTCGTCGAGCCGCAGGCGCTGCCCTTGAGGCACATGAGGATCTCCGGCATGCGACATCGGCTCGATGCCACGCGTGTCGACCGCCCGCATCTCGTCGATCAGGCGGAGCACGTCGTTCAACCGCTCAAGAACGGCGGCCGAGTCGGGCTCGTCGATGGCGATGCGGGCGAGGCGCGCGAGGCGCCGAACGTCGTCGGGAGTTAGCGACATTTCTTCTGGAGCAGGGAAGCCGGGGCAGGATTGCCTTACAGCCCGCAGCGGGCTTAGCGTATCATAGCGGCCATTTCATGGAGCTTTAGGACGCCAAGCTAAGGCTCGATTTACTAACGAAAAAGCGGCAACTCATAAAGTCATAAAGGCTCGACCCTTGCCCATGCTCGGATTCCTGCGCAGCTACTTCTCGAACGACCTGGCCATCGACCTCGGCACCGCCAACACACTCATTTACGTGCGCGGGAAGGGCATCGTCCTTGATGAGCCGTCGGTCGTCGCGATCCGGCAGGAAGCCGGCCCGAGCGGCAAGAAAACCATCCAGGCGGTCGGCAAAGAAGCGAAGCAGATGCTCGGCAAAACCCCGGGGAACATCATCGCCATCCGGCCGATGAAGGACGGCGTCATCGCCGACTTCACCGTGACCGAGCAGATGCTCAAGCAGTTCATCAAGAAGGTGCACGACAACAAGCTCTTCTCGCCCTCGCCGCGCATCATCATCTGTGTCCCGTGCGGCTCCACCCAGGTCGAGCGGCGCGCCATCCGCGAGAGCGCGATCGGCGCCGGCGCCGGTCAGGTGTACCTGATCGAAGAGCCGATGGCCGCGGCCATCGGTGCCGACCTGCCGGTCGCGGAGGCGACCGGGTCGATGGTCGTGGACATCGGCGGCGGCACGACCGAGGTGGGCGTGATCTCGCTAGGCGGCATGGTGTATTCGGGCTCAGTGCGAGTCGGCGGCGACAAGTTCGACGAGGCGATCATAAATTACATCCGCCGCAACTACGGCATGCTGATCGGCGAGACCACTGCCGAGCTGATCAAGAAGGAGATCGGCTCCGCCTTTCCGGGCTCCGAAGTTCGCGAGATGGAAGTGAAAGGCCGCAACCTCGCCGAGGGCATTCCGCGCAGCTTCACCATCAGCTCCAACGAAATCCTCGAAGCGCTGACGGAGCCCCTGAACCAGATCGTCTCGGCGGTCAAGTCGGCGCTCGAGCAGACGCCGCCGGAACTGGGCGCCGACATCGCCGAAAAGGGCATGGTGCTGACCGGCGGCGGCGCGCTGCTGCGCGACCTCGACCGCCTGCTCATGGAGGAAACCGGCCTGCCGGTCATCGTCGCGGACGATCCGCTCACCTGCGTGGTGCGCGGCTCCGGCAAGGCGCTCGAGAAGATGGAGCACTTCGGCCCGATCTTCACCAACGACTAAGGTATAGGGGGTGGACCATACCCCCCCGCCATTCTTCAAGCGCGGACCGGCACCACTCGTCCGGCTTTTCTTCTTCGCATCGCTCTCCCTGGCACTGCTGGTCATCGATGCCCGGTTTCGCTACGTAGAGGGGTTGCGCGGCTGGCTTGCGCTCGCGGCCTACCCGTTGCAGCGCGCGGCGACCGCGCCGATCGATCTCCTGATGGGCATTGGCAGTTACTTTTCGCTGCAGGCGAACCTGCTGGAAGAAAATCAGCGACTTCGTGAGCGTGCGCTCGCCAACGCGCAGGACGCGCAGCGTTATCAGGCAGCGCAGGCCGAGGCGGCCGAGCTTCGGCGGCTGATCGGCGCGGGCGAAAAGCTGCCGGTGCAGGCGATGCCGGCCGAAGTGCTCTACCTTGGGCGCGATCCGTACTCCCACAGGCTGTTCATCGACCGGGGTGCGGTCCAGGGAGTGAAGCCGGGCAGTCCGGTCGCGGACGAGACCGGTGTGGTGGGCCAGATCACGCGCGTGCACCCCCTCGTCTCCGAGGTGACGCTGCTCACCAACCCCGACCAGGCGATTCCGGTCCAGGTGGTGAGGAACGGGTTGCGAGCGGTCGCTTTCGGCGGCGGTAACGCCGGCACGCTCGAACTTCGCTACATGCCGGCCAACGCAGAGGTTCACCCGGGCGATCGCCTCGTCACCTCCGGCATCGACGGCATTTATCCGGCCGGCCTGGCAGTGGCGAGCGTGATGAGCGTCGAAAGGGACGAGGAGCACAGCTTCGCCAAGGTGATCTGCCGGCCCACGGCCGGCGTAGACCGCGGCCGCTACGTGCTCATCCTCTCCAGCGAGACGGTGCGGCCGCCGCGGCCCGATGAGGCGCAGGTTTCAAAGGAACGCCGCGGAGACAAGTCGCGCCGCTCGCGCGCCAAGGAAAAGCAGGCCGATGACTCCCAGTAGCCCGCAGATCCTCCTGCCAGTGCGCGTGAGCACCATCATTGCCTCGTTCGCGCTCGCTCTGCTCCTGAACTTCCTGCCGTGGCGCGACCTGCGGCTGATACCGGATTTCGTGGCCCTAGTGCTCGCCTTCTGGTGCGTGCGCCAGCCGCGGCTCGTCGGCCTGGGCGTCGGCTGGACGCTCGGACTTTTGAGCGACGCAGGCAATGGCGTGCTGCTCGGTCAGCATGCGCTTGCTTACTCCCTCCTTGCCTTCCTCGCCGTGTGGCTTTCGCGGCGTATCCTGTGGTTCGGGCCGATGCTCCAGTCGCTGCACATCGCACTCATCCTGCTGGCCGCCCAGGCCGCAGTGGTGATTGTGCGGCTGGCGGCCGGTGATGCGTTCCCCGGATGGCCGATCTTCCTCGCGCCGCTTCTCGGCGCGCTGCTCTGGCCCGTGGCGACCTGGCTTCTGCTGCGGCCGCAACGGCGCCAGGCGCACGAGCAGGCGATCTAGATGCGCGGCCGCGAAATCCGCAATTCCGAGCAGGAGCTGCACCAGTTCCAGCTGCGTGTCGGCATCGCCGGCGCCGTAGTGCTGGCGGCGTTCGCCCTGCTCGCGGCCCGCTTCCTGTGGCTGCAGGTCCTGCAGCACGACGTCTACCAGGCGAAGGCGGAGGACAACCGCATCTCGATCGTGCCGGTGACACCGAACCGCGGCCTGATCGTCGACCGCAACGGCGTCGTCATCGCGCGCAACTACTCCGGCTACACGCTCGAGATATTTCCCCGGCGAGTGAAAAACATCGAGCGCACCATCGACGCGGTGTCCGAATTCGTCGACGTCACGCCGCGCGACCGCGTGCGCTTCAGGAAGCTGCTGCAGGAAACGCGCAACGCCGAGAGCCTGCCGATCAAGAACCGCCTTTCGGACGAGGAGGTGGCGAAGTTCGCGGCCAACCGCTATCGCTTCGAGGGGGTCGAAATCAAGGCGCGGCTTTTCCGCCAGTACCCGCTCGGCGACGTCGGCTCGCACGTGTTGGGATATCTCGGTCGCATCAACACGCAGGACCAGCAGAAGCTCGAAGACGACGGCGTCGGCCCGAACTACCGCGGCACCGACTACATCGGCAAGGCCGGGATCGAGGCGACCTATGAGTCGGAGCTGCACGGCGCCACCGGCTTCGAGCAGGTCGAGATCGACGCCGCCGGCCGCGGCATCCGCACGCTCTCGCGCACGCCCTCGCAGCCGGGCAACAATGTCACCCTTACGCTCGACATGCGGCTGCAGCAGGTCGCGGAGATCGGCTTCGGCGATCGCCGCGGCGCGCTGGTCGCCCTCGATCCGAACACGGGCGGCGTGCTTGCCCTCGTCTCGAAGCCGGGCTTCGATCCGAACATGTTCGTCGACGGCATCGACCCGCAGTACTGGGCCGAGCTCCAAGGCTCGCTCGACAAGCCGCTCAACAACCGCGCGATTTCGGGCCTCTACCCGCCCGGCTCGACCATCAAGCCCTACCTGGCGCTCGCCGCGCTCGAGACCGGCAAGCGACGCACGTCGAGCAGCATCTTCGACCCCGGGTATTTCGATTTCGGCGGCCGGCGCTTTCGCGACGACAAGAAGGGCGGCCACGGTGTGGTCGACATGTACAAGTCGATCGTCGAGTCCTGCGACACGTACTACTACCACCTCGCGAACGACCTGGGGATCGATGCGATCGCGCGCTTCCTCGGGCCGTTCGGCTTCGGCTCGAGAAGCGGCATCGATCTCGCCGGGGAATTCGCCGGCGTACTGCCCTCGCCCGAGTGGAAGATAAAGCGCTTCAAGCAGCCGGCGCAGCAGAAGTGGTTCCCGGGGGAGACCATCTCGATTGGCATCGGCCAGGGCTATCACTCCTACACGCCCCTGCAGCTCGCGCAGGCGACGGCGATGCTCGCCACCGGCGGGACGATGTACAAGCCGCGACTGCTCGACCACATCGATAATCCGCGCAGCGGCGACCGCCGCCAGGTGCCCTCGGAGGTTCTGCATACGATCGCGCTCAGGCGTGACAACGTGGACTTCATCAAGCGCTCGATGGCCGGCGTAAGCAAGGAGGGCACGGCCGCGCGCGCCTTTGCCGGCGTTACCTATACCGTCGGCGGCAAGACCGGCACGGCCCAGGTCATCGCCATCAAGCAGAACGAGAAGTATGAGGAGGCCAAGGTCGCCGAGCGCCACCGCGACCATTCGCTGTTCGTCGCCTTTGCGCCAGTCGAGAGCCCGCGTATCGCGCTCGCCATCATCGTCGAGAACGGCGGCTTCGGCGCCCGCGCGGCGGCGCCGCTTGCACGGACGGTGCTCGACTACTTCATGCTCGGGAAGCTGCCTGCCGGCATGGATCAGCCGACGCCCGAGGACGAAGGCGCGGCTGACGAGGAAAGCGAGAGCGACTGATGGACGGGGCGCCGCTGCCCTTTCGCCGCCTGGGCCTGCGGCTGGTCGAGGGCATCGACGGCACGCTGATGGTGCTGATGCTCGCGCTCTCGATGCTCGGCCTGCTCGCGCTCTTTTCGGCGAGCTACGAGATCCCGGCGCGCGTCGCCAGCCAAGTCATGAATCTTGCGGTCGCGGTCGCGGCCATGTGGCTCGTCGCCCAGGTCCCACCGCAGACCATGATGCGCTTCGCGCTCCCCGCCTACGTCGTGGGCCTTGCATTCCTCCTAGCGGTCGCGCTTTTCGGCGATGTGGTGAACGGCGCACGACGCTGGCTGCACGTCGGCGTCACGCGCTTCCAGCCTTCGGAGATGATGAAGCTCGCACTGCCGCTCATGCTCGCGTGGTACTTCCACAAGCACGAGACGACTCTCAAGCTGCGCAACTTCGCCGTGGCGGCGCTGCTGCTCATCGTGCCGCTCGGGCTGATCGCGCGTCAGCCCGACCTCGGAACGGCCGCGCTCGTCGGCGCGGCGGGCTTCTACGTCATCTTCTTCGCCGGCATTAGCTGGAAAGTGCTCGGCACGCTATTCGGGCTGGGCTTGGCCGCGCTGCCGATCGGCTGGGGCTTCCTGCACGGCTACCAGCGAAAGCGGGTGCTCACCCTTTTAGACCCCACGACGGATCCGCTTGGGGCCGGCTATCACATCATCCAGTCCACCATCGCCGTCGGGTCCGGCGGCCTTTGGGGCAAGGGCTGGCTGAACGGCACGCAGGCGCACCTGGAGTTCATTCCCGAGCGTCACACCGACTTCATCTTCGCGGTGTTCTCCGAGGAGTTCGGGCTCATCGGCAACGTGGTTCTGCTCGTCCTTTACTTCCTTCTGGTCGGCCGCGGCCTGTACATCGCCGCGAATGCCGCCACCGTGTTCGCGCGGCTGCTTGCCGGCGGCATCTCGCTGATGTTCTTCACTTATGCGTTCGTCAACATGGGCATGGTCTCCGGCATCCTGCCGGTGGTAGGGGTGCCGCTTCCCTTCCTGTCGTATGGCGGCACTGCGCTCCTCACACTCTTCATCGGCGCCGGCATCCTGATGAGCATCCACCGCTACCGCAAGCTGGTTCAGACCTAGCGTTTTTTTCGCAGAGCAGCAGAGTTCGCAATCCCGTCCCGCATTATGAAATGCGGGTCGTCTAAGCCTATGTATCTCCTTGTTTTTGTAACGTCAAAATAGCCCACACGGCATGTTGCTGCGCGCCATGAGCGCCGCGCACACTTCCTCCTATCGACAACCCCGGAGGAATCGTGGATCCGCGCCAACAACAAGTCACCGCACTGGAGAAAGACTGGTCAGAGAGCGCCCGCTGGCAAGGCGTGAAGCGCGGCTATGGAGCCGCGGACGTCGTGCGCCTGCGCGGCAGCGTTGCCCTCGAGCACACGCTTGCGAAGCGCGGCGCCGAAAAGCTCTGGCGGCTGATGCACGAGAAGCCGTACGTGCATTCGCTCGGCGCGCTCACAGGCAATCAGGCGGTGCAGCAGGTGAAGGCCGGCGTACCGGCGATCTATCTCTCCGGCTGGCAGGTCGCCGCCGACGCGAACGATTCGCTGCAGATGTATCCGGACCAGTCGCTCTACGCGGTCTCCTCCGTGCCGACGGTGGTAAAGCGCATCAACAACGCGCTGCTGCGCGCCGACCAGATCCAGTGGATGGAAGGCAAGGGAGACGTCGATTACGTGGCGCCGATCGTCGCGGATGCGGAAGCGGGCTTCGGCGGTGTGCTGAACGCCTACGAGCTGATGCGTGCCATGATCGACGCTGGCGCCGCCGGCGTGCACTTCGAGGACCAGCTCGCCTCGGTGAAGAAGTGCGGCCACATGGGCGGCAAGGTGCTCGTGCCGACCCAGGAAGCGGTGCAGAAGCTGATCGCCGCGCGCCTTGCCGCCGACGTGGCGGGCGTGCCGACGGTGCTCCTTGCGCGCACTGACGCCGAGGCGGCGAACCTGCTTACTTCGGACGTGGACGAGAACGACAAGCCCTTCGTGACGGGCGAGCGCACCGCCGAGGGGTTCTACCGGGTGAAGAACGGCCTCGAGCAGGCGATTTCCCGCGGCGTCGCGTACGCCGCGTACGCCGACATGGTGTGGTGCGAGACGGGCAAGCCCGATCTCGAGTTCGCGCGGAAGTTCGCCGAGGCGGTACAGAAGGCGCACCCCGGGAAGATGCTCGCTTACAACTGCTCGCCGTCGTTTAACTGGAAGCGCAACCTGGACGACGCGACCATCGCGAAGTTCCAGCGCGAGCTCGGCGCCATGGGCTACAAGTTCCAGTTCATCACGCTCGCCGGCTTCCATTCGCTCAATTACTCCATGTTCGAGCTCGCCTACGGCTATGCGCGCAGCGGCATGAGCGCCTTCGTTGAGCTGCAGCAGAAGGAGTTCGCCGCGGCGGAGAAGGGCTTCACCGCGGTGAAGCACCAGCGCGAGGTGGGCACGAGCTACTTCGACGAGATCACGCAACTCGTGACCGGCGGCGCAGCGTCGACCACTGCCCTGCACGGCTCGACCGAGGACGAGCAGTTCTTCGACGACAAGAAGAAGGCGAAGCTCGCCGCAGTGTGAGTGCCGCAGCGCAAGTCGTGCCGCTGCAGGAGCGGCGCTCGAATCTCCCGCAGGAGATCGCGCGCTGCATCCTGGCGGGCTTCGACAAGCACTACCGCCTGTTCCGCGCAGCGGCCGTCAACGCGAAGGAGCTCTATCAGCGCGCCGCCTGGACGGAAATGCGCGCGCTCGCGAGCGAGCGCATCCAGATGTATGACCAGCGGGTGCAGGAAGGCGTGGACGCGCTGCTCGAGCATTTCCCGCAGGCGGCGCGCGACGAGTCGCTCTGGCCGGCGATCAAGATCGCCTACATCGGCCTTCTGCACGAGCACAAGCAGCCCGAGTGCGCCGAGACGTTCTACAACTCGGTGGCGTGCCAGGT
>JAEKLK010000005.1 GCA_019509895.1 Betaproteobacteria bacterium
CACCGCGATGGCGCAGATCGCGGCCGAAGTGCTCGCGTTACCGACCGAAGCCGTGACCGTGGTGCATTCCGACACGGACGTTACGCCGTTCGACATGGCGACGCTCGGCTCGCGCTCGCTTTTTCACACCGGCAATGCGGTCAAGCTCGCCGCCGAAGATGCCCGCGCGCAGCTCACTGCGCTGCGCGAGGACCTCGGGCTGACTAGCGGCACGCCGATCGCAGACGTCTTTCGCAAGAAGTACGGCATGCGAGCCGGCTCGGTGACCGGCGTGGGCAATTTCATTCCACCGTATTCCCCGCCCGATGCGAACGGCCAGACGGAGAATGCGACGCCGTTCTGGATGGTCGGCGCCACCGGCGTCGAGGTGGAGGTTGACACCGAGACCGGCCACGTAGAGGTTACGCGGCTGGTGAACGTGGCCGACGTAGGGACGCCCATCAATCCGCGCATCGTCGAAACGCAACTTTCCGGTGGCTCGATCATGCAGCTCGGATTCACGCTATTCGAAAAAATGCTGTTCGACGGGGAGGGTCAGCTTCGCAATGCCTCGCTCGCCGAGTACAAGATTCCCGGAATGCTCGATGTGCCGCGCGAGATCGTGAACGAAGCGGTCGTGGCCGAGCAACGCACCGGGCCCTATGGCGCCAAGGGCGTGGGCGAGACGGCGACCTTCGGCGTTTCGCCCGCCATTGCCAACGCCGTGCACGACGCGGTCGGCGTTCGCATTACCGAGTTGCCGCTGAGCGCGGAAGCGGTGTTCCAGGCGCTCGCTCGCAAATGAGGCGCACGGTCCGATTCACGCTCAACGGCGAACGGGTCGAGGCGCAGGTGGCGCCGCACGAGACGCTGGTCGAGGTGTTGCGCGACGCCTTCGGACTCTACGGCGCGCGCGAGAGCTGCGGGCAGGGATTGTGCGGCTGCTGCACCATAGTCGTGGACGGCACCGCCGTTTCAGGCTGCCTGTATCTCGCCACGCTCGCGGACGGTGCCAATGTACAGACGGTCGAGGAGGGAAGCGAGCTCGATGCTGTGCAGGAGGCCTTTATCGAGCGCGCGGCATTCCAGTGCGGGTTCTGCACTCCCGGCTTCGTGCTCATGACGCGGCAACTCCTCGCGGAACACCCCGATCCGAGCGAGGAAGAGATTCGGCACTATCTTTCAGGAAACCTGTGCCGCTGCGCCACCTACCCGGAGATCATCGAGGCGGTGCAGCTCGCGGCGCGCAAGCGCCGCTGACCTATTCGCGGGTGACTGACGAGCCGGATGCCGCAGCCGCGTTGCGCCGGTCGCCCGCGCTTGTCTCCTGAGAACTGCCGGTCTCACGCGGCAGCGGCTCGGCTCCTGGCGTTTCCGACGGGTAACGCGGGTTGTAGCAGCCGCCCAGCAGCACAAGAAAGCAAAGGCCGGTCAGAAGCAGGCGCATCGGCCCCGCCCGTGCAAGCGGTGTACCCGCAGAGTAAGCCGTCCCGGCACCAAACCCTTGAAGCGAAGGAGGTTTATCCGGGCCGCTGGCGAGCGTGGCATATTCATCAACTTATCACGTAAATTATCAATAACTTACAGCGCATTGCGACCATAATACGTTAACCGATCGCTAGAAGTCGGATCAACGAGGAAGGGAGATGAACGACCGCTTAAGGCACAGCGAGCAGCCAGCGCTCGCGCTGCCATCCATCCGCCAGGATCTGCGGCTCTATCCCGGATCCGCGCAGCAGGACGGCTCGCCGACGTGGCGCATCCTCGACCCGGTCCGCAATTCGTTCTACGAAATCGGCTGGCTCGAGTTCGAGCTGCTTGCACGCTGGCGCGAGCACAAGGATGCCGGCTCGCTGATCGCGCACGTGAGCGCCGAGACCACCTTGCGCCCGGTGCTCGACGAAGTGCAGGAGCTCGTCGCTTTCCTCGCCAATCAGCAACTCCTCGCTCCGCGCAGTCCGGAGGCGAAGCAGGCGCTCGAGCGGCGCGTGCATACCCGGGAGCGCGCCTGGTACGAGCAGCTCGGCCATCACTACCTGTTTTTCCGCTTGCCGCTTTTCCGGCCGGACGGTTTCCTGTCGCGCACCGTGCGATTGACCGACCCGTTCTTCACGCGGGGGTTCTTCCTGGCGCTCGCGGTGCTATTCGCTTTCGACGTCTATCTGGTCTCACGCGAGTGGTTCAGCTTCACCGCGGCGATGGGGCGCATGCTCACGCCGCACGGCTTTGTCTACTACGCGCTCGCGCTGACGTTCGCGAAGATCGTGCACGAGCACGGCCACGCCTACGCGGCGAAGCGCTACGGTGTGCGCGTGCCAACGATGGGCGTGGCGTTCCTGGTCTTATGGCCGTACCTGTATACCGATACGAGCGAGGGCTGGAAACTCGCCGATCGCCGCAAGCAGCTCGTGATCGCGCTCGCCGGCATGGCGGCGGAGCTTGCCCTCGCGGTGGTGTGTACATTCCTTTGGGCACTTTCTCCCGAGGGCGCGGCAAGGAGTGTGTTTTTCGTGCTCGCCAGCACGACGTGGATGATGACGCTGGCCGTCAACGTCAGCCCGTTCATGCGCTTCGACGGCTACTTTGTGCTGTCGGACTTCCTCGATTTTCCGAACCTCCACGAGCGCAGCTTTGCCTGCGCGCGCTGGTGGATGCGCAAGACGTTCTTTGGCCTGGTGGAGTCGACGCCCGAGCCGACGCTTCGTGCGGGCCAGCGCGCATGGCTGATCGCTTTCGCCTATATCACCTGGCTCTATCGCTTCACCGTTTTCATCGGCATCGCGCTGCTGGTCTATCACATCGCGTTCAAGCTGCTCGGCATCCTGCTGATGCTGGTCGAGATCGTCTGGTTCGTGGCCCGGCCGGTGTGGAACGAGGTGGCGTACCTGTGGCGAGCGCGCCGCGCCCTTCAGGCGGCGTGGCGGCCCGTGGCCGCGATCGGTGCCCTGGTCGCGCTCTTCGTATGGGTCGTGCCGATCTCGTACGAGGTCAGCGCGCCCGCCATCTTGCGCGCCGAGCAGGAGCACGCGCTATACGCGCCTTTCGCCGCCCGAGTAACCGGCGTGCTGGTGCGCGAGCGCCAACAAGTGCGCTCCGACCAGGAGCTTCTCACCCTGCAGGCGGTGGACCGCGATGTGCGCGAGAAGAAAGCGGATATCCGGGTCGTCGCCGTGCAGTCGGAGCTGGCGCGCATGCCGGCGAGCGTGCAGCTGCAAGAGAACTACCAGGTATTGCGCGAGCAGCTGGCCCAGGCGCAAGCCGAGAAGCAGGCGGTGATCGCCGATACCGACCGTGAGAGGGTCCGTGCGACCCACGCCGGCACCGTCCGCGACATTGCCACGGATCTTGCCCCCGGGCGCTGGATCAGCCCGCGGCAGCTGCTGCTGCGCATCGTCTCCCCGGACACGGCGCTCATCGAAGCGTATGTGAATGAACGCCAGGTGGCGGCCATTCAGGCGGGGCAGACCGTGCGCTTCTTTCCGCATTTGGCCGACCGGCCAGTCATCGATGGCGAGGTGGTGGCCGTCGACAAGTCGCCCCAGACCGAGCTGTCGCGGCCGCTGCTCGCGTCGGTCTATGGCGGCGCAATCGACGTCAAGCAGGGCGCGCGCGGCTCTCTCGTCGCGCAGGACGCCGTGTTCCGCGTGCTGATCAAACCCAGCGGTGCACTGCCGCCCACGCAGACCGTGATTCACGGCCAGGTACGCATCGAGACGCAACTGCGCTTCGTGGTGGAGAACTTCGTTTACCGCACGCTATCGGTGCTGATTCGGGAGAGCGGGCTGTAAGCCCGCAGGAGGCGAAAGCCATGTCCAAGAAATCGGCCGGCAAACCGCGCAAGAAGCGCACCAAACTGCTCGCGCTCGAGCCGCGGATGCTGTTCGACGGCGCGCTCGGCGCCGATGTCGCCGCTCAAGCGAATGCCACTCAGCAGGCCGACACGCACGCCCAGGCCGATGCCGGGATCAGCGACGCCAAGGCACCGGCCGCGCTGCCGGAGGACACGAAAGCGCCGAGCGCGCCGGCGCAGGCTGATGCAGGCGTCAAGCCCGCGCCGGAGCGCCTCGACGCGCAGCCGGCCGCTCCGCAGCGCAACGAGGTGGTCTTCATCGATACCACGGTGGAGGACTACAAGGACCTGCTCGCCAACGTCAATCCGAACGCGAAAGTCGTCCTGCTCGATGCCAGCCGCGATGGCGTCTCGCAGATCGCCGAGTTTCTCGCGCATGAATCCAACGTCGACGCCGTGCATATCGTCTCGCACGGCAGCGAGGGGATGCTGCAGCTCGGTACGGCGAGCCTCGATGTCTTCTCCATGGCGCGCACGTATGGCGCGCAACTCGCGGAGATCGGCACGCATCTCACCCGCGGCGCCGACATCCTGGTTTATGGCTGCGACTTCGGCAAAGGCGCGCTCGGCAACGCCGCGGCGACGGAGCTTTCCTGGCTGACCAAGGCGGACGTCGCCGCATCGACCGACCTGACCGGTGCGGCCGACCTCGGCGGCAACTGGACGTTCGAGCGCAACGTCGGCGCCATCGAGACCAACATCGCCTTCGACGCAGGCGTACAGCGCACGTTCCACAACGTGCTCGAGACGCTCGACTGGGACAAGCAGACCTGGACTGCCGGCGCCGCGAGCGGCAGCTATTCGCTCGCGGGCGGCACTGTCACCGTCACGCTGACGCTGCGTAATGCGGATGGCTCGCTTGCAGCCGGCAATCCGTTCACCGCGGGTTACCCGGCCGACGGGCAGGCGCTCCTCGATGGCGATCTGGCGCAAAACAACCTGCAGGTCAACCTGAAGGCCGCGGCTTTTGCCAACAGCGGGCAGTACGTCGACGTCACGCTTTCGTTCTCGCAGCCCGGCGGCGTAAGCAATGTCTCGTTCTCCCTGTTCGACATAGATACGGGCGTGGCCGGCGGCGGTGCGGGCGGCGCAGTCGACAAGATCACCGTCAGCGCCACCAACAGCGGCGGCACCATCGTCCCGGCGACCGTGAAGACCGATCCGCGCGTTGCCGCCGGTTCGCAAACCTGGGCCAGCAGCTCTTCGCCAGCAGGTACCGTGATCACCGGCAACAACCCGGTGGCCAATACCGGAGCCGGCGCCGAGAACGGCACCGCGATCGTCGCCTTCGACCAGTCGGGAATCACGCAGATCAGCATCAAGTACCAGAACGTGAACCTGGCCTTTGCGCAGGCTATCGGGCTGCACGACATCTCGTTCGACGCGCCGCCGGTTGCGCCGCAGCTCGACCTCAATCCGGCCGACGCCCGGCCGTACGCGCTCGAGACGTTTTCGAGCGCTTCGTACAGCAACGCGAGCGGCGGTGCGCTGCCCTGGAACGGCAACTGGGTGGAGACGGATGCCGCCGGCGGGGGTGCCGCTGCCGGTAACGTGAAGATCACCGGCGGCGAGCTCAGCATAAGCAAGGCCAGCCAGTCGATCCAGCGCGCCATCGACCTCAGCGCCCAGTCCACCGATTACCTCAACCGCTTGTCGTTCGACTATCGCACGACCGCTGGCGTGGACCTCGGCAGCGACAAGATCGACGTGCAGATCTCCTCCAATGGCGGCGGCAGCTGGACCACGCTCGATGTCCTCGACTTGGGAGGGAGCGCGAGCGGCTCGAAGTCCTACGACATCAGCGCTTACTCGGGCGCCAACACCGTGGTGCGGTTCATCACGGAGGCGGGCGCATTCACGAAAAATCCGAAATTCGAGTCGCTTAATTTCGACAACGTCGCAGTCACGGCGCAGCCGACCAGCTATACGGCGAGCTACACGGAAAACGGCTCGCCGATCAACATCACCAACGGCGCCTCGATCAACGACAACAGCGCCAACATGTCCGGCGCCGCCATCACCATCACCAACCGCGTCGCTGGTGATGTGCTGTCGGCATCCACCGCCGGCACCAGCATTGCCGCGGCCTATAACAGCGCCACGGGCGTGCTCACACTGTCGGGCGCGGATACGCGCGCGCATTACGAGCAGGTACTGCGCACGGTTCAGTTCAGCTCGACCTCGGATGACCCGACCGCCGGTGGCACGAACACCGCCCGCGTCGTGTCGTTCGTCGTGACCGACAGCACTGCCAACGCCAGCAATACCGCCCGCAGCACCGTCAACGTGGTCGGCGTCAACGATGCGCCGACGCTCACGGCAACGGCCGCGAATCCGACGTTTACCGAAGGTCCGGGCAGCTCTCAGGCGGCGCCTGTCAGCCTCTTTAGCGCCGCGTCGATCAACACCGTCGAGAGCGGTCAAGGCTTGCTTGGCCTGACCTTCACCGTCGGTGGCCTGCAAGACGGAGCAAACGAGCGCCTCAACGTGGACGGCACGACTATCGCCCTCGGCGCGAACAGCTCCGGCACGACCGCCGGCAATGGCATGAGCTATACCGTGACGCTCTCCGGTGGCACCGCCACGGTCGCGCTCACCAAGGCGAGCGCGGTCAGCGTTGCCAGCATGCAGACACTGATCAACGGCCTTACCTACCAGAACACCAATATCGACAACCCGACGTCGGGCGTCCGCACTTTCACGCTTACCAACCTGCGCGATAGCGGCGGTACGGCATTGGGCGGGGTCGATACGGCCTCGCTGAGCCTCGCTTCCACTGCCACCGTAGCCGCGGTGAACGATGCCGCCGTAATCTCGGGCACCACGACGGGTAGTGTGATTGAGGCAGGCGCGGCCGGCGCCGGTACGCCAACGGCGACCGGCACGCTCACTTCGACCGACGTCGATGGCGTGGCCAACGCCTTCACGGCGCAGGCGAGCGCGTCGAGCACCGGCGGCTACGGCACCTACACGATGACCGCCGGCGGCGTGTGGACCTATACCGTGGACAACAGCAATGCGTCCGTTCAGGCGCTGAACGTTGGGCAAACCCTCACCGACACCTTTAGCGTCACGGCGGCCGACGGTACGCCGCAAGTCATCACCATCACCATCAACGGCCGTAACGATGCAGCGACATTGAGCTCTGCGTCGGTAAGCCTGACGGAGACGAATGCGCCGCTGTCGAGCAGCGGCACTCTGACGATCTCGGATATGGACAGTCCGCAAACGTTCGTGGCGCAGGCGAACGTCGCGGGCACCTACGGAACCTTCTCTATCGCGACGAATGGCGCCTGGACCTACACCGCGAGCAGCGCCTACAACAACCTGAACGTCGGGCAATCGGTGTCCGACACGTTTACGGTCTCGGCGGCCGACGGCACGAGCACGACGGTGCAGGTGACGATCAACGGCACGAACGACGCCGCGGTGCTGAGCTCGGCGAGTGCACTGGTGACCGAGACGAACGCGCCGCTTACGACCGGCGGCACGCTCACGATCACGGATGTCGATAGCGCGCAAAGCTTCGTCGCGCAAACAAATGTGGCTGGGACGTACGGCCGCTTTTCAATTGCGTCCAACGGCGCGTGGACCTACACGGCCAACAGTGCCTACGACAGCCTCAATGTCGGCCAATCGGTCTCCGACACATTTACCGTCTCGTCCGCCGACGGCACCGCAACCACCGTCCAAGTCACCATCCAAGGCAGCAACGATGCGGCGGTGCTGAGCTCTGCCAGCGTGGCGCTGTCCGAGACCAATGCGCCGCTATCGACGGGCGGGACGCTCACCATCACGGATGTCGACAGCGCGCAGACGTTTGTCGCCCAGTCGAACATTGCCGGCACGTACGGCACGTTCTCGATCGCGACGAATGGTGCGTGGACCTATACGGCGAGCAGCGCCAACAACAACCTCAACGTTGGTCAATCGGTGTCCGATATGTTCACCGTGTCGGCAGCCGACGGCACCACCACCACCGTGCAGGTAACGATCAACGGCACCAACGACGCGGCGGTACTGAGCTCGGCGAGCGCGGTGCTGACGGAGACGAATGCGCCGCTGTCGACCAGCGGGACGCTGACCATCTCCGACGTGGACAGCCCGCAGACGTTCATTGCGCAGGCCAACCTGGCCGGCACCTATGGGCAGTTCTCCATTGCGGCGAACGGGGCCTGGACGTACACGGCCAATAGCGCGTACGACAATCTGAACGTCGGCCAATCGGTCTCCGACACTTTTACCGTGTCGTCGGCCGACGGCACGACGACGACCGTGCAGGTCACGATCCAGGGAAGCAACGATGCCGCGGTACTGAGCTCTGCGACCGTGGCCCTGTCGGAAACCAACGCGCCGCTCGCGACTGGCGGCACGCTCACCATCACAGACGTCGACAGCGCGCAGACGTTCGTCGCGCAGTCGAACGTCGCCGGTACGTACGGCACCTTCTCGATCGCGACCAACGGTGCTTGGACGTATACGGCGACCAGCGCCTACAACAACCTCAACGTGGGTCAATCGGTGT
>JAEKLK010000006.1 GCA_019509895.1 Betaproteobacteria bacterium
CGCGCGGTCGAGTCGAGAAACGACCGCCGGCCGATGATGTCCGACCTGCGCGAGTCGGGCGCGATCGAGCAGGACGCCGACGTCATCCTCTTCATCTACCGCGACGAGGTCTACTACCCGGACAAGGAGGAGGCGAAGGGCCGGGCGGAGGTGATCATCGGCAAGCAGCGCAACGGCCCGATCGGCCGCGTCGACCTGACCTTCCTCGGCCGCTTCACGCGCTTCGCCAACTTCCAGGACCCGGGCGCGTTCTAGCGCCCCCCCCTGCATCAGCGCTTCGTCGCGCTCCAGTTGCCCGTCTGGCCCTTGTCGTCGCGGAACGTGCCGCTCATGGAGCGGCCGTTGACGTTGCCGGTGAACTCGCGGCGCAGGCCGCCCTGGTCGACGTAGGCGAAGCCGATCTGCGGGCCGCGCAGGTGCGCCTCGCGCAGGCCGGCGTGCACGTTGCCGAACGCGACCGAGCCGTTGATCTTCTGGAACGTCTGCTCGAGCGTGAGCTCGTTCTTCGCGCCGCCCGCATCGAGCGTCCAGGTGCCCATCACGTTCGCCGGCACGATCCAGAAATAGGCGCGCCGCCCGTCCATGGTGGAGATCTCGTCGGCTTCCCAGTCCTCCATCGTGAACGAGTGCGACACGACGCGCGTGCCGGGCTTCATCGACAGGATCGTCGGCCGCAGCTTCATGTTGAGCGCCGGCAGTAGGTACAGCGTAATGACGGTGGCGGAGCTGAAGTCGGTGGCGAAGATGTCGGCCTGGCGGATCTGCGCCTTGCCCGGGCCGACCCCGGCGACGCCCGCTTCCTGCGCCTTCTGGTTGCCGTACTTCACCATCTCGGGGTTGTACTCGATGCCGGTCGCGCGCGCGCCGAACTTCTTCGCCGCCATGATGGCGATCTTGCCGTCGCCCGCGCCAAGGTCGAAGTGGATGTCGTTCGGCCCGGTCTGCGCCATGGTGAGCATGCGCTCGACGACCTCGTCGGGCGTCGGCACCCAGATCACGTCCTTGCCCGCCTGGCCCACCTGCGGCTCGAACTTCTGGGCGGAGACGGTGAATGGAACGAGCAGCGCCAGCACGAACAGCGCGCGGAGAAGGTGCGTCATCGGAGTCCTTGGACGGAGCACTGAGAGGGGCGCAATTTAGCAGAACCGCCCGGGTGTTTGGCGAAACACCCGGGCGGCCGGCTTATTCCTGGACGGCTACAGCACGTCGGCGGCGTAGTCGGCGAGGCGCGAGCGCTCACCGCGCGAGAGCGTGATGTGGCCGGCGTGCGCCCAGTCCTTCATGCGGTCGACCACGTAGGTGAGGCCGGAGGAGCCCTCGGTGAGGTAGGGCGTGTCGATCTGCGCGATGTTGCCCAGGCACACCACCTTGGTGCCCGGCCCGGCGCGCGTGACGAGGGTCTTCATCTGCTTGGGCGTGAGGTTTTGCGCCTCGTCGATGATCAGCCACTTGTTGACGAACGTGCGGCCGCGCATGAAGTTGAGCGACTTTATCTTGATCCTGGATCTCACCAGATCGCGCGTCGCCGCGCGGCCCCATTCGCCGCCCGATTCATCCGACGCGTTGAGCACGTCGAGGTTGTCCTCCAGCGCGCCCATCCACGGCTGCATCTTCTCTTCCTCCGTGCCGGGCAGGAAGCCGATGTCCTCGCCGAGCGGCACCGTGACGCGCGTCATGATGATCTCGGAGTAGCGCTTCTCGTCCAGCACCTGGGTGAGGCCCGCGGCGAGCGCGAGCAGCGTCTTGCCGGTGCCCGCCTGGCCGAGCAGCGTGATGAAGTCGACCGCCGGGCTCATCAGCAGGTTGAGGGCGAAGTTCTGCTCGCGGTTGCGCGCCGTGATGCCCCATACGGCGTTCTTGGTGTGCGTGTAATCGCGCAGCGTCTCGATCACCGCCAGGCGGCCCGAAGTCTCCTTGACGAGCGCGTAGAGCGGCTTGTCGCCGGTCTCGTCGTAGACGAACTCGTTCAGATGCAGCTTCGACACCAGCGGGCCGCGCACGCGGTAGTACGTATGGCCTTCCTTCTTCCACGACTCGACGTCGCGCCCATGCGTGTCCCAGAAGTCCTGCGGCAAGCGCCGCACGCCGGTGTAGAGGAGATCCGCGTCCTCCAGCACCTTGTCGTTGGTATAGTCCTCGGCGGCGAGGCCGAGCGCGCGCGCCTTGATGCGCATGTTGATGTCTTTCGACACCAGCACGACCTGCCGGTCGGCGTCGCGCTCCTGCAACGAGCGCACGACCGAAAGGATCTGGTTATCGGTCTTGCCGGAGGCAAGCGTCCTCGGCAGCTGGCCGTTCATCGCCTCGGTCTGCAGGAAGAGCCGGCCCTTGGCGTTTTGCCCGTCGCGCGTCCTCAGCACCAGCCCGGCCTTGATGTCCGCCACCGCGCTGGAGATGATCTCGTCGAGGAAGCGGCTCGCCTGCCGGGCGTTCCGTGACACGTCGGACAGGCCGCGCTTGTGTGCGTCGAGCTCCTCGAGCGTAGCGATGGGGATGTAGACATCGTGCTCGTCGAAGCGGAACAGGCTCGTCGGGTCGTGCATCAGGACATTGGTGTCGAGCACGAACAGCTTCTTCACCTTCGGTTTTCGCGGGACACGCGGGGATTTCACGGCGGGGGAGAAGGAATCGACGGCACCATCGGCTGCGGGCTGCTCGACATCATAGGGCTTTAACAAAGCTCAATACCTCCTCGACGTGGCCAGGCACTTTCACCCCGCGCCATTCGCGCGCCAGCCGCCCGTCCTGATCGATGACGAACGTGCTGCGCTCGATGCCGCGGACCTTTTTCCCGTACATGTTCTTCTGCTTCATCACGCCGGACTGCGCGCACGCCGCTTCCTCGGGATCGGCGAGCAGCTCGAAGGGTAAGTTCATTCTGGCCTTAAAGGCCTCGTGCGACTTCAGCGAATCGCGCGATACGCCGCAGACCTGGCAGCCGGCCCGGCTGAACGCCTCGTGGCGGTCGCGGAAATCCATGCCCTCGGTGGTACAGCCCGGGGTGTTGTCCTTCGGATAGAAGTACAGGACGAGCTTCCCGCCGCGCAGGTCGCGCAATCGGAACGTATTGCCGCCGGTGCTCTTGAGACTGAAGTCCGGGACCGGCTTGCCGAGCATTTCCAGAGGTTTTAAGTACCCTTCTTAGCAACGTGCTGTAACGTTTTCATTGAACATGTTTTTCTTCAGCGCTGCAAGCTGCGATTTAGGCGCCTGAAAGAAAAGGAGTTTCGACAGGCGTCGGCGCCGCACGGGCATGTCGCTTGCCCCTCGCGCGCAATGGATCGGGCCGGATCCCTTCTCTCGCAGCGTCTGCTCGATGTTCTGGAGCAACTGCTGCGACTGCCCGGGGGCGACATGAAAGCGACGCTCTCGCATGTCAGCGACGTGATCGCGCGCGCCTCCGGCGCCGACAAGGTGGATGCCTTCCTCTACGACGCCGCGCGCGATTCGCTCGTGGCAGTCGGCAGCAGCACGCAGCCGCTTTCCATGCTGCAGCGCGAGTACGGGCTCGACGTCCTGCCGGTGTCGAACGGCGGCCGCACGGTGCGCGTATTCGTCGACGGCGAAACGTTCCTGCACGGGCATATCGACCAGGATGCGGACGAATTGCCCGGCATCCGTGAGGCGTTGAAAATCAAGTCACAGCTCGGCGTGGCGCTCGAGGTCGGCGGCGAGCGTCGCGGCGTGATCATGATCGCCTCGCAGCAGCCCGACTTCTTTTCGCCCGAGGACGCTCGCTTCATGGAAACCGTAGCGCACTGGGTCGGCGTCGTCACGCACCGCGCCCAGCTCGCGGAGGAGATCGGCAATGCGGCCGCGGAGCAGGGCCGGCGCGCCGGCGCCGAGGAGCTGATCACCGTCCTCGCCCACGATCTGCGCAACTACATTTCGCCGCTCAACATGCGCCTCGACGTGCTACGGCTGCGCGCTCAGCGCGACAACCGGGCGGACGAATTGCGGGACCTCGAGCTCCTCGGTCGCTCGATCGGCCGGTTGAGCGAGCTCCTGAACGACATCCTCGACGTATCGCGGCTGGACCAGGGCGTTTTCCATGTCCGGCCGCAGCCGGTCGAGCTGAGCGCGCTGGTGCGCGATCTGGCGGGCGCCTTCGGCGCGGCGCGGCACGCGATCCAGGTCACGGTGCAGCAGGGCGATGAGGTGCGCGTCGCCGGTGACCCGGCGCGCCTGCGCCAGTGTCTGGAGAACGTGCTCGCCAACGCCATCCAGAAGTCGCCCGCCACCGGGGCAATCAACATCTTCGTGCGGCGCGAGGAGCGCCCCGACCGCACGAGGTGCGCGGTGGTCGAGGTGATCGACGAAGGCCCGGGCATTCCGCCCGAGCAGCTGCCCTACCTGTTCGAGCGCTTCCACGGCGGTCGGGGCCGTGACGGCGGACTCGGCCTGGGGCTCTACATCGCCAAGCGTATCGCCGCCATCCACGGCGGTGACCTCGCGGCGCAATCGCGGCCCGGCAAGGGCGCGCGCTTCACGCTCACACTGCCGCTCGAGCGCTAGGCCGGCGGCGGCGCGCCTGAGCAGTAATGGCTGCCCTAGCGGTGTGGCGCTAGAAAGCGTCTGAGCTCGGCGATCAGCTCGCGCGGCTTCTCCTCGGCGATGAAGTGGCCGCAGTCGAGCGGCTTGCCGCGCACGTCCTCGGCCACCTCGCGCCAGTCGGCGAGGCAATCGAAGAGCGCCGCGATGACGCCATGCCTTCCCCATAGGGCGAGCAGCGGCATGCGGATTTTCTTGCGCGCGTCCTGCTTGTCGTGCACCAAGTCGATGGTGGCCGCGGCGCGATAGTCCTCGCAGGTCGCGTGGATGGTGCGCGGGTCGCGGAAGGCGCGCGTGTACGCGAGGATGGCGCGGCGGTCGAAGTACTTGAGGCCGGTCTTGCCTCGCCCCAGGCGCTTGAGGATGTACCAGGGCACGTGGCCGGCGAGCAGCCGCTCGGGGAGTGGCGCCTCCTGGATGAGGAAGAACCAGTGCCAGTAGGCTTTCGCGAACTGCAGCGTAGTGCTCTGGTACATCTTCAGCGTCGGCGAGATGTCGAGCACGCTGAGCGTGCGCACGCGTTTTGCGAAATCGCGCGCCAGGCGATGCGCGACGCGCCCGCCGCGATCATGGCCGACCACGTGGAAGGCGATGAAGCCGAGCGACTCCATCGCTTCCGCCATGTCGAGCGCCATGGCGCGCTTCGCGTAGTTGAGATGACCCGGCACGCCGCGCGGCTTGGACGAGTCGCCATAGCCGCGCAGGTCCGGGCAGACCACCGTGTATTCGCGCGCGAGCTGCGGCGCCACCTTGTGCCACATGGCGTGCGTCTGCGGGTAACCGTGCAGCAGGAGGAGCGGTGGTCCGTCGCCGCCGATCTCGAGGTGAATCGTCGCCCCGCTTGTGCGCACTTTGCGCGTCTCGAAACCGGGGAAGAGCGTGCTCATGCGCGAGTCTCCTGTTGCACCGCCAGCGTTCCGGAACGGCCGGGTACGGTCCCCTGCACGACCTCGCAGCGCGGCAGGTGCGCGGCGTCCAGGGTGCGATAGAGCGCCTCCAATGCGACGATCTCGTAGCCCTGCGCCTTCCAGCCGGCGAGCAGCGCCTCGAACATCGGCGCCCGTCGTGCGTAGCAAGTGCTGCACCACATCGGCGTGCAGACCGATGAGCTCGTCGAGCGTCGGCAGCGTGGTGGGCAGCTGCGGACAGCCGATGGCAACGCCGTCCCAGAGCGGCCGGAACGGCCCGCTGCCGCGGGTGTCGGAGGCGTACGCGAAATGCTTCTCTTCGTACCATGCAGCATGCCGGTTCAACTGCCAGCCGGCAGCGCCCCAGGTCCGCGGCGGCGCGCCGAAAATCTGCTGGAAGCGCCTCGTGGCGCGTTCCATCTCGCGCTCGGTCCAGCCGGCGTCGCGCCGCACCACGAAGTCCTGCCAGCGCACATGGTCCCAGCAGTGCACGCCCACCTCGAAGCCGTTGTTGCGCACCGCGCGCATGACATCCGCGCAGCGGCGGCCGATATCGGGCCCGGGCAGCAGCGTGCCATAAAGGAGCGTGCGCACGCCGTAGTGCTCGAGTACCGAGGTGCGGCTCACTTTTGAGAAGAACCCCGGCCTGAAGACGCGGCGCATCGCGCGGCCCGTATGGTCGGGCCCAAGGCTGAAGAGAAAGGTGGCGCCGGCGCCGTGCTTCTTCAGCAACTCGGCGAGCCGCGGCACGCCTGCCTGCGTACCGCGATAGGTATCGACGTCGATCTTTAACGCGAGCTTCACTGCTTCTGGCGCGGCTTCTCGCGCCTCATTTCACGAGATGGCGTGCCTCGGCGACATCGGTGCGATAGGCGTCGTAGATGCGCTTGAGCGCGTCGCGCATCCCGACGCGCGGCCGCCAGGCGAGCTCGCGCATGGTTTTGTCGATCTTCGGCACGCGATTCTGCACGTCCTGGTAACCGCGCCCGTAGTAACGCTCGGCCGTGGTCTTGACGATGCGCACCTTGCGCGCGGCCGCCCGGTACTCCGGGTATTCGAGCGCCAGCTTTACCATGCTCTCGGCGAGCTCGCGCACCGAGATGTTGTTCTTCGGATTGCCGATATTGAAGATCTTGCCCGAGGCGATGGCGTTCCTGTTGGCGATGATTGCCATCAGCGCTTCGATGCCGTCGTCGATATACGTGAATGCCCGCTTCTGCCGCCCGCCGTCGACAAGGTTGATGCGCTCGCCGCGCACGATGTGGCCGAAGAACTGGGTGACGACGCGGGAGCTCCCTTCCTTCGGCGTCGCCAGCGAGTCGAGCCCGGAGCCGATCCAGTTGAACGGCCGGAAGAGCGTGAAGTCGAGGCCCTCCTTCTCGCCATAGGCCCAGATGACGCGGTCCATGAGCTGCTTCGAGCAGGCGTAGATCCAACGCTGCTTGCTGATCGGACCGTAGACCAGCGGCGAGGCGTCCGGGTCGAAGTGCCGGTCCGGCGACATGCCATACACCTCGGAGGTCGACGGGAACACCAGGCGCTTGCGGTGCCGCACGCACGCGCGCACGATCGGCAGGTTGGCCTCGAAGTCGAGCTCGAAGACGCGCAGCGGCTCCTTCACGTAAGTCGCGGGCGTCGCGATCGCCACCAGCGGCAGCACCGTGTCGCACTTGCGGATGTGGTACTCGATCCACTCGCGGTTGATGGTGATGTCGCCTTCGAAGAAGTGAAAGCGCCGCTCCTCGAGCAGGTCCTCGATGCGATCGGTCTGCATGTCCATGCCGTAGACATCCCAGTCGGTGCTCGCCAGGATGCGCTTCGACAGGTGATGGCCGATGAAGCCGTTCACGCCAAGGATGAGAATGCGCTTCATTGTTTTTCCTGCACTTCGAGGAGGCGCAGGACTTTACCATCGCCGCAGAGCGCGAACCATTCGCCGCGCTCTCGGTACGGGCCCGGCTTGCGCCCCGGCGCATTCACCTCCGCCATCTGCGTGCGATAGACCATCAGGCGGTCGCAGAATGCGCCGGGATAAGGCGGCGCCACCGCGCGCACCAGGTTGTGGATGTCGCGCGCGCTCTTCATCCAGTCGATGCGGCCGTCCTCGGGCCGCCGGCCGCCGAAATAGCTGCCCTTCGCCAGCTCGTTCTGCCGCAGCCGCGCCTTGCCGGCGAGGAGCGCTCCGATGCTCCGGCGCATGACGGTCTCGGCCGCTTCGGTGACCCGCGCGAAAACCTCGGCCGCCGTGTCGTCCGGCCCGATCGGCACGCTCGCCTGGTCGACGATGCGGCCGGCGTCGGGCTTCGCCACCATCTCGTGCAACGTGGCGCCGGTCTGCGCCTCGCCGTGCAGCACCGCCCAGTTGACCGGGGCGCGGCCGCGATATTTGGGCAGGAGGGAGCCATGCATGTTGTACGCGCCGCGCTTTGCCTGCGCCAGAACTTCAGGCGGCAGCATGCGGCGGTAGTAGAACGAGAAGATGAAATCGGGCGCCACCGCGCGCAGGCGCTCGAGCAGCGCGGCCGGCTCCGGGTCAAGCACCGTCTCGATGCCTTTCGCTCGGGCGAGCGCGGCGACGCTCGCGAACCAGATGCGCTCGTGCGGATCGTCGCCATGGGTGATGACGAGCGGCACGTTTACCCCGGCGTCGAGCAGTGCGCCGAGGCAGCGTACGCCTACGTCGTGGTAGCCGAAGACGACCGCGCTTGCCAAGACGGGGAGCCCGGTTCGCGCTCGAGCACTGCCTGCACTAGATAGCGCGGCCGCGCGCGCACCTGCTGGTAGATGCGGCCGACGTACTCGCCGACGAGCCCGAGGCCGAAGAGCACCAGGCCCGTGAGGAAGAATTGCAGTATGTCGCGGTCCCAGAAGGTACCGAGCGTATCGAGCGGCGCGCCGGCGACGATGCGGCGGGCCATGACGACGATGTACAGCAGCACCGAGCCCACGGAGAGCAGGATGCCGAAGAACGAGAAGAGCTGCAGCGGCACCACGGAGAATCCGGTCACCAGGTCGAAATTCAGGCGGATCAGGCTGTAGAGCGAGTATTTGGACTTGCCGGCGGCGCGCGCCTCGTGCGCCACCTCCACCTCGGTCGGGCGGCGCGCGAAGGTGTAGGCGAGCGCCGGGATGAAGGTGCTCACCTCGCGGCAGGCGTTGATCGCGTCGATGATGTCGCGGCTGTAGGCGCGCAGCATGCATCCCTGGTCGGTCATGCGGATCCGGGTGATGCGCTCGCGCAGGCGGTTCATCGCCCGCGAGCCCATTCGCCGGAAGGCGTTGTCGTGGCGCTCGCTCCGCACGCCGCCGACATAGTCATAGCCCTCGTCCATCTTGGCGAGCAGCTTCGAAATCTCCTCCGGCGGGTTCTGCAGGTCGGCGTCGAGCGTCACCACGCGCTCGCCGCGCACGCGCTCGAAGCCCGCCATGATCGCCATGTGCTGGCCGAAGTTGCCGTTCAGCAGCACCACCCGCGTCACTTCCGGCCGTTTCGCGAACTGCTCGCGCAGGATGGCCGCCGAGCGATCGCGGCTGCCGTCGTTGACGAAAATCACCTCGTAGCCGAGGCGCAGCGCATCGAGCGCCGGATAAAGGCGCGCAAAGAGCGATTCCAGCCCGGCCTCCTCGTTGTAGACCGGAATGACGACCGAGAGCTTCATGCCAGCACTTTCTTTGCCGCCTCGCAGACGCGCTCGACGTCGCTATCGGTCATCGCTGGAAAGAGCGGCAGGGTGGCAATGCCGCGCCCGATGCGCTCGGCGTGCGGGAACTGGCCCGTGCGCCAGCCAAGATTGCGGTAGAGCTTGAAGAGATGCATCGCCGGATAGTGCACGCCCACGCCGATGCCCTGCTCGCGCATGCCGGCGATGAAGCTCGCGCGCTCGACCCGCTCGGGAAGCACCACCTGGAACATGTGCCAGTTCGACTGCGTGAAATCCTCCGGCGGCAGCTCGCACGCCAGGTCCCGCTCCCAGCGCTCGAAATAGCGTCGCGCCAGCTCGCGGCGCCTTTGCGTGAAGCGCTCGAGGTGCGGCAGCTGGCCGAGGCCGATGCGCGCGGCGACGTCGGTCAGGTTGAACTTGCCGCCCGCCACCTCGACGTCCATCCCGTCCTCGCCCGAGCGGATCACGCCCTGCAGCCGCAGCTGCTCGCAGCGCGCGACCAGGCTTTCATCGGGGAGCGCCAGCGCGCCGCCTTCGGCGCTGGTGATGTTCTTGTTCGCGTGGAAGCTGAACGAAACGAAGTCGCCGAAGCTGCCGAGTGTCCTGCCGCGCCAGTTGGCGCCGAACGACTGCGCCGCGTCCTCGACCACGCGCAGCTCATGGCGTCGCGCGAGGTCGTAAAGCCGATCCCGGTCGACCGGCAGCCCGGCGAGGTCGACCGGAATTACGGCGCGCGTCTTTCTGGTGATGGCCGCTTCAACCGCCGCGAGGTCGATGTTGCGCGTGCGCGGATCGACGTCGACGAATACCGGCCGCGCGCCCACCTCCAGGACCACGTTGGCGGTCGCGACCCAGGAGAGCGGCGTGGTGATGACCTCGTGACCCGGCCCGATACCGGCGAGGCGCAGCGCCACTTCCAGCGTCGCCGTACCGGAATTGAAGCAGCGCACCGGACGGCCGCCGCAGTGCCGCGAGAGCGCCGCCTCGAATGCCTTGACCTGCGGGCCGGAAGTAATCCAGCCCGAGCGCAGCACTTCGGCGACGCCGGCAATGGTTGCCTCGTCGAGGGTCGGCCGCGTGAAGGGAAGGAATTCCGGCACCGGGCGATGATACCGATTCCGCTCAGGGCTTTTTGACGATCGCGTACTGCGCACCGCGCGCCATCACGCGCATCTCGATGCCGAGCTCGCGCGGCAGCCGCTCGAGCTCGGCCATTGGCACGAATGCCCACGCCTGCGGCGCCGCGCGCCAGCGCTCGGCGAAACGGGGGAGATCGGGCACGAATTTCTGCGGCTCCCAGCCGATCTGCACGGCCAGCTCATCCCGATGCGCCACCATCGTCACCGTGCGCCGCAGGCTCCACGGGATCGTGTGGTCGTACATGTCGACGGCGAATACCGGCACATCGGCCGGCGGGCGCTCGGCGAGCGCCGCGACAGTGGACTCGACGCTGAAGCGATCGGCCATCGTGCGATGCGCGGCAATGCCGAGCTGCGTCGCCACGAGCGCACCCGCCGCCATTGCGACTACGGCGCTGGCGAGGCGGCCGCGATGCTCGAGCACATGCGCGGCGACCGCGAAGAGCCCCGCGATGAGCGCGGCGGCCCCGAGCCACTGCGCGTAGATCGCGTAAGGCCCGCCGGCCGCCAGGCGATGCACGGCGACCGCGGCACCGAGCGCCGCGAGCACGAGGAGGCCCGACTGCGCGCGCAGGACGCCGGGGCTGAGCGAGCGCGCGGCGAGCAGCGCGAGCGCGGGGAAGATCGGCAGGATGTAGGGCGGCAGCTTCGAGCCCGACGCCGAGAAGAAGACGAACACGACCAGCGCCCAGCACCAGAGCAGCAGCTCCGCATCGCCGCGGCTGCGCAGCGCGCGCCACGCCGCCATGCCGAGCGGCAGGAGCCACGGCACCATGCCGGCCGCGAGCACCGGTACGAAATACCACCACGGATGCGCGCGCTGGTGCATTTCGGTGGTGAAGCGCTGAAAGTGCTCCTGCACGAAGAAAAAGTGCGCGAACTCGGAGTTCGCCGCCGAAACGGCGATGAACCAGGGCGCCGTGATGGCGAGGAAAAGCATGCCGCCGCTCAGCGGACGGAAGCGGCGGATGAGGGACCAATCGCGCCTTACCAACATGTAAAGCCCGAGCGCCGCGCCGGGCAGCACGATGCCGATCAGCCCTTTGCTGAGCACGGCGAGCGCGCAAGCCGTCCAGAACCACAGCGGCCGCTCGAGCGCCGCCGCGAAGATCGCCGCCGCGAGGAAGAAGCTGACGCCCATGTCGAGCGTATTCACTTGGCCGAGCACGATGTACAGCGGACTCGACGCAAGTACCGCGGCCGCATACGCGCCGGTCGGCGCGCCGAAGAGCCGGTTGCCCGCATGGAAGGTGAGGACGAGGCCGGCGAAGCCGAGAAGCGCGCTCCACAGGCGCGCCACCCAGTCACGCTCGCCGAAGAGCTGGAAGAATCCGGCGGTCGCCCAGTATTGCAGCGGCGGCTTCTCGAAGTACTTGAAGCCGTTCAGGCGCGGCGTTACCCAGTCGCCGCTCGCGACCATCTCGCGCGAGATCTCGGCGTAGCGGCTTTCGTCCGCCTTGTAGAGCGGCCGGATGCCGAGCGTGCCGAACCACAGGACCGCGAGCAGCAGCCACAGCCCCGCGGCGCGCGCGGTCACTCGAAGAGAAGCGCGAGCGCCACGCGGCGCTCTTCGGCCACCAGGATGTTGTAGGTGCGGCAGGCGGCCTTGCTGTCCATCACCTCCAGGCCGATCCTCGCCGCGCCGAGCGGCGCGGTGAGCCGCGGATGCGGGAAGCGTTGCCGGCTGCCCGTGCCGAGCAGCACGATCTCCACGCCAAGCGTTGCCAGCTGCGAAAAATTTTCGGCCGTGAGATGAGCGAAATCCGGCGCGTTCCAATCGCGTACTTCGCTCGCGGTGACGATGATATTGCGGTTGCGGCGCGCACCATTCACGGCGACGTAATCGTCGCCGTAGGCCGTGATGGTGTTGGCGCCGGCCGGGACGGAGGCGTGAAGTTTCACGCTACAATTTTAGCAATGCGTGAGTTTTCAAGGATTAAGCGGCTTCCGCCGTACGTCTTCAATATCACCAACGAATTGAAGATGGCGGCGCGGCGGCGCGGCGAAGATGTCATCGATCTCTCGATGGGCAATCCCGACGGGCCGACGCCCAAGCACATCGTCGAGAAGCTGTGCGAAGCCGCGCAGCGGCTCGACACGCATGGCTACTCGGTCTCGAAGGGTATCCCGCGGCTCAGGAAGGCAATCTGCGACTGGTACAAGCGCCGCTATGACGTCGCGCTGGATCCGGATTCCGAGGCGATCGTCACCATCGGCTCGAAGGAAGGGCTCGCCCACCTGATGCTCGCGTGCCTCGAGCGCGGCGACACCGTGCTGGTGCCCAATCCCTCGTACCCGATCCATATCTACGGTGCGATCATCGCCGGCGCCGACATCCGCTCGGTGCGAATCACCCCGGGGGTTGATTTCTTCGCCGAGCTCGAGCGCGCGATCCGTGAGCTCACGCCCAAGCCGAAGATGCTGGTGATCGGCTTTCCGTCCAATCCGACCGCGCAGTGCGTCGACCTCGAGTTCTTCGAGCGCGTGATCGCCATCGCGCGGGAGCACAACATCCTCGTCGTGCACGACCTCGCCTATGCCGACATCGTGTTCGACGGCTACACCGCGCCCTCCATCATGCAGGTGCCCGGCGCGCGCGACATCGCCGTGGAGTTCTTCACCATGTCGAAGAGCTACAACATGGCGGGCTGGCGCATCGGCTTCATGGTCGGCAACAAGGACCTGGTGCACGCGCTCGGGCGCATCAAGAGCTACCACGACTACGGCACCTTCGCGCCGATCCAGGTCGCCTCGATCGTCGCGCTCGAGGGCCCGCAGCAATGCGTCGCCGAGATCCGCCGGACCTACGAGAAGCGGCGCAACGTGATGGTGAAGGCACTGCACGACATCGGCTGGATGGTCGAGAAGCCGAAGGCTTCCATGTACGTCTGGGCGAAGATCCCGGAGTTCTACTCCAAGCTCGGCTCGATCGAGTTCACCAAGCGCCTGCTCGAGCACGCGAAGATCGCGGTGGCGCCGGGCATCGGCTTCGGCGATTACGGCGACGATCATGTGAGGATCGCGTTGATCGAGAACGAGCACCGGCTGCGCCAGGCTGCGCGCGGCATCCGCGACATGTTCCGCAAGGACGGCTTGCTGCGCGGCGCGGCGTGATGCGGCCCATTCGGGTAGGGCTGCTCGGTATCGGCACGGTTGGCGGCGGCACGTGGGACGTGCTGAACCGCAATGCCGACGAGATCCAGCGCCGCGCCGGGCGCGCCATCCAGATCACCAAGGTCGCCGACAAGGCGGTCGCGTTCGCTCGCAAGAAAGTCGGCAAGAAAGCGACGGTGATCGCCGACGCTTTCGAAGTCGTGCGCGCGAAGGACGTGGACATCGTGATCGAGCTGATCGGCGGCTACACCGTGGCCAAGGACCTGCAGCTCGAAGCCATCAAGCACGGCAAGCATGTTGTCACCGCCAACAAGGCGCTGCTCGCGACGCATGGCAATGAAATTTTCGCGGCCGCGCAGAAGAAGGGCGTGATGGTCGCGTTCGAAGCTGCCGTGGCCGGCGGCGTGCCGATCATCAAGGCGCTGCGCGAGGGCCTGACCGCGAACCGCATCGAATGGATCGCCGGCATCATCAATGGCACCTCGAATTTCATCCTTTCGGAGATGCGCGAGAA
>JAEKLK010000007.1 GCA_019509895.1 Betaproteobacteria bacterium
TGCGGCGCGACCATGCGTACTTCCGGCGTGAAGAGCAGCATGGCGCGGATTTCCTTCGCGATCGCCTCGCCCAGCGCGGCATCGCCCTCGACCAGCAGCGGCAGCGGCGGCTCCTGCTTCACGCCTTTGCGCTTCGGGCGGATGAGGATGGCGCCGGTCACCTTCGGCTGGAAACGCGCCACCACCTCGCGCACCGCCGACGGAAAGACATTGACGCCGCGCACGATCAGCATGTCGTCGGTGCGGCCGATGCAGCGCACGCGCAGCGTCGTTCGGCCGCACGAGCAGCGGCTGGTCCAGACGCGCGCGTGATCGCGGCTGCGGAAGCGAAGGAGCGGCGCCGCCTCGCGCGCTAGGTGCGTATAGACGAGCTCGCCGGTTTGCCCATCGTCGAGCTTTTTCGGCGCACCCGTTTCCGGATCGATCAACTCGACGTGGATCCATTCCTCGGCAGAGAAATGCATCCCCGCTTGCGCCGGGCATTCGCCCCAGAGCGACGCCGCGATGTCGCCGATGCCCATGATCTCGAACACCTGGGCGCCCCAGGCCTGCTCGAGCTTGCGGCGAAAGCCCTCCTCGCCGCCGCCGGGTTCGCCGCCGACGATGATGCGCTCGACGCACGCGAGCGACACGCCCTTAGCGGCGGCCACTTCGGCGATGTGCAGCGCATAGGACGGCGTGCAGGCGATCGCCTCCGGCGAAAGTTTCTCCACGGCGGTGAGCAAGCGCTCGGTGTTGCCGACGCCGACCGGGATATGCACGCAACCGATCGCCTCGAACGCCGCGAGGGAGGCACCCGCGACGAACGGCCCGGCACCATACGTCGTAACGACCCGTTGGCCGGCAGCAAGCCCGTTGCAGGAATAGGTGCGCCGGCCGATCTCGCGCCACTGCTCGACATCGGCATGCGCGAGCGGGATGTAGAGCGGCGTGCGATGTCGGCGAGCCCGCCCACATCGCGCGGTGAAACAAAGCCCGCGGCGGCGAGCTTTTCGCGGTAGAACGAAGAGCGCTCGAAGAGCCGCGCGATCTGTGCCCGATAGGGATCGTCGCGAGCCATGGGGCGGCGAAGATAGCATAGGTAAGTTGACTCCCCGCACATGAGCGCGCGGTCGCACAAGGTGCGCGGCATCCTGTGGATGCTGGGCGCGGTGCTGTCATTTGCGGCGATGGCGGTGTCGGTACGCCAGCTGGTGCGCTACATGGCGATCGCCGAGATCCTGGCGCTGCGCACCGCCGTCACGCTCATCGTCGTCTGCGCGCTCGTCGCGGCGCACGGCCCCGCTGCGGTCGCGACCCGGCGGCTGAGGCTGCACGCGACGCGCTCGCTGGTGCATCTCGCCGGGCAGTACTGCTGGGCTTATGCGATCAGCGCGCTCACGCTCGCTACGGTGTTCGCCATCGAGTTCACCATGCCGGTATGGGTGGCGCTGCTAGCGGCGGCGTTCCTGCACGAGCGGCTGAACCGCGGGCGAGTCGTGCAGCTCGTGCTCGGACTCGCAGGAACGCTCATCATCCTGCGGCCGGGCGCCGGCGTATTCCATCCGGCCGCACTGGTGATGCTGCTCGGCTCGGTCTTCTATGCCGGCAACATGGTGTTTACCAAGCGCCTGTCCAGCACCGAGTCGCCGCTGGCGGTCACCTTCTGGATGTCGGTCGTCCAGCTTCCCGTGACGCTGATCGCCGCCTGGCAGACGTGGCTCGCGCCGCGTCCCATCGACCTGCCCTGGATCCTGGTCATCGGCCTCGGTTCGTTCGCCGCGCATTACTCCATGACGCGCGCGATGAAGCTCGCCGAGGCCACGGTGGTCGTGCCGATCGACTTCATCCGCCTGCCGCTGATCGCAGTGGTCGGCGCCATGTTCTACGCCGAGCCCTTCGATGTCATGGTGCTGGTCGGCGCCACGGTCATCTTCGTCGGCACCTACTACAGCTTGTCGCGCGACACGCGCTAAATTCGGCTAGCGCATGACGCCGCTCGGATCGATCTCGATCACCGGACCATGGAACATGATGCCGGTCGAGGGCACGAAGGCAAGTGCGGGCGCCCTCGCCGGATCGGGGAAGTACTCGCGCCAGACGCGCGCGAACTCGCGATAGTCGCGCCGCGGCTCGGTGAGATAGATGCGCACGTGGTGGCAGTGGGCCCAGTCGGTCTCGTTCGCCTCGAGCTGCTCGGTGAGGATCTGCATGGTGAAGCGCGTCTGCTCCTCGATGTCCGAGCGGTGCATGCGCAGCCCGGCCGGCACGGTCACGGCTGACTTGAAATCCGGGCTCGGCACCTGGCCCGCGAAGAAGCGCCATTCCCCGACCTTCATCGTCGGCGAGAAGTTGACCTTGCGCACCTTCACCGGATGCCAGCGCAGGCCCTTGTGCGACTCTTCTTTGCGCAGATCCTTGTCGGGCACGAGGATGGTCAGGTTCGGCGCGCACAGCGCTCCCGGCAGCAGCAGTCCCTTCACTCCCATGGAGCTCCTCGGCGGCGGCACCGGCATGAAGCGGGCCCACACGCCGTCGACGTCGTGGAAGTTGAGCAGATCCGGCTCGTAGAGCTGCGACTCGATCGCCTGCTCGAGCGAGGTGCCGGCGGTGGCGAGCACCCGATTCATGCGGCTGAAGATGTACTCCGCCTGCATCTCGGCGTCGCTGCCATAGTTCGGGAACCCGGCCGGCTTGCCGACGGCCAGTCCGGTTTTGAAATCGCTCGCCGGGAACGCGGAGCAGAAGACGAACGGGCCGGCGCGCACGGCGTGCGAAGCCCATTCGGTGGGCAGCGGATCGGAGCCTTCGGGGTCACTCAGCACTTGCCGCTGCAGCCGCGATTCGCCGGCGAGCGCGACAGCGTCGAGGCTGAGGCGCGCGCCGGGAAAGGGCAGCGTGTCGCCCACCTCCACTGTCGTGCGCGCGGGCGGATTGGAGGGAAAGTACTCCTTCCACACGCGCTTGAACTCCAGGAACTCGCCGGCATCGGCGAGATGCACATCGGCCTTGAGCACGCGCTCGAGCGAGCTGCCGGCTTCGCGCAGCACCGATTTCAGCTGCTCGAGGCAGCGGCGCGCCTGCGCCTCCATGAGCGACGGCCCCGCAAGGCCGAGTCGCTCGTCGATGCCCACGGCGTGGCCGACATCGTCGATCGGGTAGATGGACGACGTATACACGTAGTCGCCGGCACGCACGGCCCTCGGCGCCGGCGCGAAGGGCGCCTGGCCGATTCTTTCAAGCTTGATGCTCATGTTCTCGTTCCTTTCTCCACGGGATTCACGGCTTCATCAGCCGCGCGTTGGTCTCTTTCATGTTGACGATGCGCACGACATGCGACACGAGCGTCGGATCGCCCTTCGCGTCGAACTTGAAGGGCCCGCGAACGCTCTGGTAGTCGGTTTTGCGCAGCGCGTCCCGGATCGCCGTGCGATCGATGCTTTTCGCGCGCTCGATCGCTTGTATGGTGACGTTCATGGCGTCGTAGCCCTGCGCGTGCACGTAGTCGGGCAGCTTGCCGAACTCGCTCCTGAACGCCTCGATCCATTTCACCGCCACCGGGTTGTCGGCCGCCGTGGCCGGGCTGAAATGGGTCGCGTACATGACGCCGTTGGCCGCTTCGCCCGCGAGCTCGAGGAACGCGGGCGGCGCGATGCCGTCGGAGCCGAAGCGCGGCAGGTCGGACATGTTGTGCTGGCGAAGCTGGCGCTGGATCAGCGCCCCCTCGGTGTAGCGCGACCAATCGACGATCGCCTCGACGTTGGCGGCGCGCATCTTGGTGAGCTGCGCGGTGAAGTCGACGTCGCCGCGGGTGTAGCTCTCGCCGGCAACGACGCTGATGCCGTATTTTTTCCCGGCCTCGATGAACGAGTCGAAGCCGCCCTTGCCGAAGTCGTCGTTCACGTAGATGAAGCCAAAGCGCTTGAGCCGCGGGAACTTCTCGTTGATGAAGTCGACCAGATCGGCGACGAACTTGCGGTCGGGGATGGTGCAGCGGAATACCCACTCGTTGCCCTGGGTGGTGATGCGTTGCGCCGTGCCGCTCACCACGATCTGCGGCACCTGCTCCTCGCGGAACACTTGCGCCGCCGCGAGACTCGCCGGGCTGCTGACGCTGCCGAGCGCGATGCAGACGTTGTCGCGCGTGGCGAGGCGCCGTGCGATCACCCCTGCCTCCTCGGGCTTGCCGGCGTCATCGCCGATGACCAGCTCGATCGGCCGCCCGAGCAGGCCACCCGCGGCGTTCTTCGCTTTCGCTGCCATTTCCACGCCCTGGCGCAGGCTCTGCCCTTGCGCCGCGGCGTTGCCGCTCATCGGCCCGAAGGCGCCGACCTTGATCGGGCCGGACCCCTGGCCGCGTGCCCACAGCGGCAGCAGCGTGCCCGCGGCCGCCGCCGCGCCCACTTGCATAAATCTCCTGCGGTCAAACAACATCGCCTTCTCCTCTCGTATGTCCAAGATAACTCGTACGCACGTGGGCGTTCGCCAGTAGTTCGGCGCCGGAACCGTGCATGCGGACGCTGCCAGTCTCCATGACGTATCCGCGATCGGCAAGCTGCAGCGCAAGATTCGCATTCTGCTCGACCAGCAGCACCGTCACGCCGGTTTCGCGAAAGCTGCGCACCGAGCGCATCACCTCGGCTACCATGAGCGGCGCCAGTCCGAGCGACGGTTCATCGAGCAGCAGCAGCTTCGGCCCGGTCATCAGCGCGCGGCCGAAGGCGAGCATCTGCTGCTCGCCGCCCGAAAGCGTGCCCGCAGCCTGGCGGCGCCGGCGCTCGAGCACCGGAAAGTACGCCATCGCCTCGCCAAGGCGACGCTTCACTTCGCGCCGCTCGCGTACCAGGTAGGCGGCGGCGAGCAGATTTTCTTCCACGCTCAGCTCGGCGAAGACCCGCCGGCCTTCCGGAACGTGCACCAGGCCGAGCGCCGCGATGCGGTCCGGCGTCAGTCCGGAAATGGTTCGCCCGTCGAACTCGATCGCGCCCTTGCGCGGCCGCAGGAAGCCGCAGATGGTGCGCAGCGTCGTGCTCTTGCCGGCGCCGTTGGCGCCGATCATCGCCACGATCTCCCCGCGTTCCACCTCGAGCGAGACGCCGCGCAGCGTCAGGGCGTCGTCGTAGCCGGCGTCGATCGCCTTAAGCGAGAGCATGCTTGCTCGGCGGCGCATCGCCGCGTCCAAGATAGGCCTCGATCACCTGCGCGTCGCGCTGGATCTCCGCCGGCCGCCCCTCGGCGAGCTTGCGGCCGTAGTTCAGCACCGTGACCTGGTCGCAGACGCTCATCACCACGTCCATGTGGTGCTCGACGAGCACGACGGTACAGCCGGCGTCGCGGATGCGGCCGATGAGGCGCGAGAGATTGGCCGCCTCTGTCTGGTTGAGGCCGGCCGCCGGCTCGTCCAGGAGAATCAGCGCGGGCTCGGCGACGAAGGCGCGCGCTATCTCGAGCAGCCGCCGATGCCCGTACGGCAGCTTGCCCGCCGCGACGCCGGCGTCGCCGCCCAGGCCGACGAACTCGAGCGCGCGCCGCGCGCGGGCGAAGATGCGCTCCTCCTCGGCGCGCTGTGCCGGCGTGCGCGCGAGCGCGGCGAAGATGCCGGCATGCGTGCCGGCGTGCAGGCCGATGCTCGCGTTCTCGAGCGCGCTCATCTCAGCGAAGAGCTTCAGATTCTGGAAGGTGCGGCGGATGCCGGCCTGCGCGCGCCGGGCCGCGTCCCAGCGCGTGATGTCGGCGCCGCGAAAGCTTACCGTGCCGCGCGTAACGGCGAGCGCGCCGGCGATGAGGTTGAGCAACGTGGTCTTGCCGGCGCCGTTCGGGCCGATCAGGCCGTGGATCGCGCCGCGCTCGACGCGCAGGTCCACCGCATCGACCGCGGCCAGCCCGCCGAAGCGGCGGCTCAGGCCCGCGGCTTCGAGAAGGGCCTCAGGCATTGCTCGAGAAAGCCGGCGATGCCGCCCTCGCCGAACAGCATCACCACCATCAGAATGGCGCCGAAAATCAGCATGCGATAGTCGCCGACCTCGCGCAGCACCTCCGGCACCAGCACGACCACGGCGGCGCCGAGCACTGCGCCGAACAGGCTGCCCATGCCGCCGATCACCACCATGATGAGGATCTCGACCGACTTCCAGAAGGTGAAGTCGGTCGGCGCGAGATAGCGCACCTGATGCGCGTAGAGCGAGCCGGCGAGCCCGGCGACAAAAGCGGCGATCACGAAGCACTGGCTCTTGAGCAGCGTCACCTTCACGCCGCAGGCGCGCGCCGCGTCCTCGTTCTGGCGGATGGCGTTGATGGCGCGACCGAAGCGCGAGCGCTGTAGCCGCAGGAGCGAGAGGTATACGGCGGCGGCGACCGCGACGCACAGCAGATAGGCGTAGGCGGGCTTCGCGAGCACGTAGCCGAAAAGCGAGGCGCGCGGGATGCCCATCAGCCCGAACGAGCCGCCGGTGAGCCACTCTTCGTTCTTGAGGACCAGGTAGACGAGGATGCTGAAGCCAAGCGTCGCCACGGCGAGCGCGGCGCCGGTGAGACGCGTGATCGGCACCATCACCAGGCTCACCACAGCGGCGATCACGCCGGCAGCGAAAAAGGCGACGATGAACGGCATGCCGAGCTTGGCGCTGAGAAGGCCCGAAGCGTAGGCGCCGATGCCGTAGAAGGCTGCCTGGCCGATCGACAGCTGTCCGGAGAAGCCGAGCAAAAGCTGCAGGCCGAGCGCCGCCGTGGCGCTGATGGCGACGAGCGACAGCATGTGCAGGACGAACTGGTGCGGTTCGAAGAGCGGCAGGGCGGCAAGCGCCAGCAGCACGATGCCCGTGAGGCTGCGTTTCAGCCGCGCGCTTTCCATAGTCCCACCAGCCCGGAGGGCAGGAAAAGCAGGATGGCGATGAGGAGCACCATGCCGATCGCGTCCTTGTAGGCCGAGGACACGTAAACCGCGCTGAAGGTCTCGATCAGGCCGAACAGGATGCCGCCGAGCATCGCGCCGGCGAGGCTGCCGAGGCCGCCGAGCGTCGCCGCGACGAAGCCCTTGATGCCGAGCAGGAAGCCCATCTCGAAGAACGAAAAGAAGAGCGAGCCGAACATGACGCCGGCGGCACCGGCCATCATGCCGGCGATGGCGAAGGTGTAGAGCATCATGCGTGTGAGATTGGCGCCCATCAGCTGCGCGACCTCCGCATCCTGCGCCACCGCCTGCATCACGAGGCCGGTGCGCGTGCGCTTGAGAAAGAGCTGCAGGAGACCCATCAGCACGACGCCGAACGCCATGATCCATACGAGCTGCGGCGACACCGGCACGCCGGCGATGCGGTAGGCCGACGTGGAAAAAAGCTCCGGATAGCGCAGCGGCTCCGAGCCCCAGAGGAGGCGCGCGGCGTTGATGCACAGGATCGACATGCCGACCGTCGCCGTGATCACGTTCATCAGCGCCACGCGCCGCAGACGCAGCGGCCGATAGACCAGGAACTCCATCGCCACGGCGAGGATGCCCGAGGCCACCATGCCGCAGATGAGCACCGCCACTGCCGGCAGCTTCGGCAGCAGCCAGAGCGTCGACAGCCCGCTCATCGAGCCGAGCATCAGCAGCTCGCCCTGCGCGAAATGAATGATGCTGGTCGCGCGCATGATCATCGCGAAGCCGAGCGCGACCAGGCTGTAGACGCAACCGATCGCTAGGGCGCCGGCGAGCAGCTCCGCGAGGTACATCGGCTACAGGGCCCGAGAGGCCTCGCGCGCCGCGGCAAACGACCGGTGGTGGCACCGGACTGCGAACATGCAAGTCCTCCTCCTTCTTTTAGGGTGCCTTGTTTCCATCGGGTTTGTAAATAGACGTTCGACGTTGTGACCGGCGAGTTCTCACGCACCCACCTGCGCTACGAAGCGCGGCGATAGTCCGCCGTCACCCGGCCGGCGAGCTTCAGCGCGACGATCACGGTGATCACCAGCGCGACGGTGCCACAGGTGAGCAGCACGATGAGCACTCGCCACGCCGGGCCGTCGATCACGCGCTGCGGAATCGCGACTGCCAAGGTCCATCCGGTGCGCGCCGAGATGACAGAGGTCGCGTAGATCGCCTGGCCGTCGAGCGTCCCGGCGTTGAAAGAGCCGGCGGAAACGCCCTGCAGCGCCGCGTGCACGCTGGAGGAGCTCGGCGTCGAGGGCGGCACGCGTGCAATGAACTGCTTGTTGGAGTCGAGGAGCGCCACCATCCAATCGGTCGGCGGCTGCTGCTCGCGCAGCATGCTTTCGAACCACTCGAGCCGGTGCGGCGCCGAGATCACGTAACGGACTGCCCCGTTATTCACCACCGGCACGCGCACGCGCACCGCGGCCACGCCAATCGCCGGCCCAATCGCGACGTTGCCGTAGGTAGTGATGCCTTCCTTCGCGGCGGTATAGAAGGTCGCCAGATCGGTATACACGCGCGCGCGGGTGCCGAAAGGCCAGACCGCCTCGGCCAGGTTTTCACCCTCGACCGAGGCGAGACTGATGTTGGTCAACTGGGGCTGGGTCGTGAGAAAGCGGCGCGACTCCTCGTGGAACGCCTTGAGATCGCCGCCCGCGAGTCTCGCCGAGCCGGCGAGAGCGCGCAATGCGGCCTCCGAGCCGGCGACAGCGGTATCCACCGCGGTGACCATGGCGAGCATGCGCCCGGTCGCTTCCTGCCGCGCCGTCTCGCGCCTTTGCTGAACGAGAAACGCGCCGAAGGCGATGGCCAGCGCGACTAGCGGCACGGTCGCGACCAGGAGAAGCACGTAGAGCTTGGAGCGAAGCGTCAGAGACCGTCCCTGTTTCGCGGCGTGCGCCGCGCTGGCCATCTTACGCGGTTGCCGCGCTCACTATCATTAGCCGATGTCAGTGATCCTGCAGTCGGCCAACGTGGTGCGGGTGCGCGAAGCGCTTGCCACGGCCGGCATTGC
>JAEKLK010000008.1 GCA_019509895.1 Betaproteobacteria bacterium
GCCGACATGCCGGTGGTCGTCTCCATGCTGAACAGCTATTCCGGCTGGGCGGCGGCGGCGACCGGCTTCATGCTGAACAACGACCTGCTGATCGTCACCGGCGCGCTGGTCGGCTCGAGCGGCGCGATCCTCTCGTACATCATGTGCCGCGCGATGAACCGCAACTTCGTAGCCGTCATCGCCGGCGGGTTTGGCACTGGCGGCGGAGCACCCGCCGCCTCAGGTGCGGCACCGGCGGGTGAGGTCCATCCGATCAGCGCGCCCGAGACGGCGGAGCTCTTGCGCAACGCGAGGAACGTGATCATCGTTCCGGGATACGGCATGGCCGTGGCGCAGGCGCAGCACACCGTGTACGAAATCACCAAAGCCATGCGCGACAGGGGCGTCAAGGTGCGCTTCGGCATCCATCCGGTCGCGGGGCGCATGCCCGGCCACATGAACGTGCTGCTCGCCGAAGCCAAGGTGCCCTACGACATCGTGCTCGAGATGGATGAGATCAACGCCGACTTCCCGGATACCGACGTGGCGATGGTGATCGGCGCCAACGACATCGTGAATCCGGCGGCGCAGGAGGACCCGTCCAGCCCGATCGCCGGCATGCCGGTGCTCGAGGTGTGGAACGCGAAGACCGTGGTGGTGATGAAGCGCAGCATGGCTTCCGGCTATGCCGGCGTCGACAACCCGCTCTTCTACAAGGACAACACGCGCATGCTGTTCGGCGACGCGAAGAAGATGCTCGACGAGGTGCTCGTCGCGCTGAAGGCGTGACGAGGATCGGCATCTCGCCGCGGCTGCTGCATCCGCAGCCCGGCGCGCGCGGCGTCTTCACCAAGATCCTGCACTACGTCGAGGACGGCATCGCGCAATGGCTGCAGTCGCGCGACGCGCTGCTCTTCGTGCTGCCGCTCTCACAGCGTGCGGCGGATTACGCGCTAGCGCTCGACGGCCTGGTGCTGCAGGGCGGGGCCGACATCAGTCCCCTCGCCTACGGCGAGGAGCCGCTCAAGCCCGAGTGGGCCGGCGATCCGCTGCGCGACCGCTACGAGATCGAGCTGGTGCGCGCCTTCACCGCCGTGGCGAAGCCGGTGCTCGGCATCTGCCGCGGGGCGCAGCTCATCAACGTCGCGCTCGGCGGCAGCCTGCACCAGGATATCGCCGCGCACCGCAGCGACGAGTACGACCTGCATGCGCACGAGGTGCGCCTCGAGCCCGGCTCGGGGCTGGCGCGGCTCTACGGCGAGACCGGCCCGCGGAGCGTCGTGTCGATCCACCACCAGGCGATCAAGCGCCTGGCGCCCGATCTCGAGGTCGAGGCGCGCGCCGAAGACGGCATCATCGAGGCGGTGCGCGGCACCGGCGCCGGCTACCTGTGCGCGGTGCAATGGCATCCGGAGTTCCACGGCGGCCGGGCCGGCTTCCTCGACGGCGGACCGCTGCTGGATGAGTTCCTGCAGGCGGCGCGCGCATGAGATCCGTCGCCCTGCGGCTGCTCGAGCGCGAGCGCGGCCTCTTCGCCGGCGCCATGGTCATCGCCATCGCGTGCATCGCGCTCGGCGTGCCGGTCGATTTCGTGCTCTTCGCCCTGACGCTCGCCGGCGTCGCGCTTTTCCACCATCACACGCTCCAGGTCGCGCTCATCGGCCTGGCGGTAATCCTCGCCTACAAGCTCGGCGTCACCGGCTTCAAGACCGGCCCAGGCTTCGGCGGCCTGGCGCTGCACATGGCGCACGAATGGGTGATCCTTACCAACCTGTTCGGGCTGCTCCTCGGGTTCGCGCTGCTGTCGAACCATTTCGAGGAAAGCCGGGTGCCCGCGGTGCTGCCGCGCTTCCTGCCGGATGACTGGAAGGGCGGCTTCGTGCTGCTGATCATGATCTTCGTGCTCTCGTCATTCCTCGACAACATCGCTGCGGCGCTGATCGGCGGCACGATGGCACGCAGCGTCTTCCGCGGCAAGGTGCACATCGGCTATCTCGCGGCGATCGTCGCCGCCTCGAACGCCGGCGGCTCGGGCAGCGTGGTGGGCGACACCACCACTACGATGATGTGGATCGACGGCGTCGATCCGCTCGATGTGCTGGAAGCGTTCGTCGCCGCAGGCGTGGCGATGTTCATCTTCGGCATACCGGCGGCGGTGCAGCAGCAGCGCTATTCGCCGATCACGCGCGACCCGGCGCCCGGTATCCGCGTCGACTGGGCGCGGGTGGCGATCGTTGCGCTGATTCTCGTCACCGCCATCGTCGCCAACGTGGTGGTCAATGTAAGGTACCCCGAGGTTTCCGACCGTTTCCCGTTCATCGGCGCCGCGGTGTGGCTGGCGATCCTGGTCACGGCGCCATGGCGCGCACCGCAATGGTCGCTCCTGCCGGGCGCCTTCAAGGGCAGCATCTTTCTGCTCTCGCTCATCCTGTGCGCCTCGCTCATGCCGGTGGAGAAGCTGCCCCTCGCCTCGTGGCAGACGGCGCTCGGCTTGGGCTTCGTTTCCGCAGTGTTCGACAATATTCCCCTCACCGCCCTCGCGCTCAAGCAGGGCGGCTACGACTGGGGCTATCTCGCCTACGCGGTCGGCTTCGGCGGCTCGATGATCTGGTTCGGCTCCTCGGCCGGCGTCGCCCTGTCCAACATGTATCCGCAGGCCAAGTCGGTCGGCCTTTGGCTGAGGCACGGCTGGCATGTGGCGCTCGCGTACGTCATCGGCTTCTTCGTGCTCTATGCCGTGCTCGGCTGGCATCCGAATGCGCCGCACAAGGCCCCGCCGGCGGCGCAAACACCGGCAGCGCTCGACTATTCCGCAGGGTGAGCGCCTTGCCGCTCGCGAAAAGCCGAGGGTAGAATCGCCCGCGTTCTTCGCATTTTCCGCCGTAGGCCGAGAAGCCTGCGCAAAATTCAAAAGCCAGAGAGAGGAGAGATTTCGATGAGCGATCAGACTCACAGCACGCCTTCACGCCGCAAATTCCTGACGGCTGCCGCCGCCACCGGTGCGGCGACGCTCGCCTTCCCGGCGATCGTCAAGGCGCAGGGGCCCGTTTCCTTCCGCTGGCAGAGCACCTGGCCGTCGAAGGATATCTTCCATGAGTACGCGCTCGATTATGCGAAGAAGGTGAACGACATGACGGGCGGCGACCTGCGCATCGAGGTGTTGCCTGCCGGCGCGGTGGTGCCGGCCTTCGGCCTGCTCGACGCGGTCACCAAGGGCACGCTCGACGGCGGCCATGGTGTGCTCGTCTACCACTACGGCAAGCAGAACGCGCTCGCGCTGTGGGGCTCCGGCCCCGCGTACGGCATGGACGCGAACCAGCTCCTCGCGTGGCACCGCTACGGCGGCGGCAAGGAGCTGCTGCAGAAGCTCTACGCCTCGATCGGCGCCAACGTCGTCTCGTTCCCTTACGGCCCGATGTGGACGCAGCCGCTCGGCTGGTTCAAGAAGCCGATCACCAAGGCCGATGACTTCAAGGGACTCAAATTTCGCACCGTCGGTATCTCGATCGACGTTTTCACAGGCCTGGGCGCGGCGGTGAATGCGCTGCCCGGCGGCGAGATCGTGCCGGCGATCGACCGCGGGCTGCTCGACGGCGCGGAGTTCAACAACCAGACTTCCGACCGCATCCTCGGCTTCCCGGACGTATCGAAGACCTGCATGTTGCAGAGCTATCACCAGAACGCCGAGCAGTTCGAGATCATGTTCAACAAGACGAAGTACGACGCGCTGCCCGACAAGGTCAAGTCGATCATCGCGCACGCGGTGGACGCGGCCTCGCAGGATCTCGTCTGGAAGTCGATCGACCGCTACTCCAAGGACTACATCGAGCTGCAGCAAAAAGACAAGGTGCGCTTCTACAAGACCCCCGAGGCGATCCTGCGCCGCCAGCTCGAGACCTACGACGCTGCCGTCGCAAAGCGTAAGGACAACGCGCTCTTCAACGAGATCGCCGACTCGCAGAGGAAGTTCGCCGAGCGTGTCGTCAAATGGGACCTCGACACCAACGTGCGGCGCGAGATGGCCTACAACCACTACTTCGGCAAGGGCGGCAAGCCCGCCCCGAAGAAGGCCTAATCGAGCCGACCTGACCGAGAGCCATCCGGTGCGAGCCGGATGGCTTTTTCTTTATGCAAACCCTCCTGCTCTTCATCGACAAGGTCAGCACGTTCGTGGGCCGCGCCTTTTCATGGCTGATCGTCGCGCTGACGCTGTTCATTTCCTGGGAGGTCTTCTCGCGCTACGCGCTCGACGCGCCGCACGCCTGGGCATTCGACGCGATGATCATGATGTACGGTACGCTTTTCATGATGGCCGGCGCCTACACCCTGTCGCAGAACGGGCACGTGCGCGGCGACGTGCTCTACGGTTTTTTCCGGCCGCGCACGCAGGCGACCATTGACCTGATTCTGTACGTCGTCTTTTTCATCCCCGGAATCATTGCGCTCACGTACGCCGGCTACTACTACGCGGCGGATTCCTGGCGCATCGACGAGCACTCGAATATCACCTCCGAGGGCCCGCCGATCTATCCGTTCAAGACGGTTATCCCGCTCGCCGGCGCTTTCATTCTCATCCAGGGGATCGTCGAGATCGCCCGCTGCATCATCTGCATCAGGCAGGGTGATTGGCCTTCGCGCGAGGCCGACGTGGTCGAGGTCGACGTCGACAAGCTGAAGGAAATGGTGCACGTCAAGGACGAGGATATCCAGAGCCTCGACCAGTACGTGGCGCCCAAAAACGAGTCGCGATGAAGCTGCGCCGAAAGGCAGAGGAGCGGCGGTGAAGATTCGCAAGGAGCTTTGGTTCGGCTTCTCGCTGATGGCGATCATCATCGGAGCGATCGTCATTTTCACGCCGTGGGGCCATCTCAGTAACGGCCACCTGGGGCTCATCATGCTCGCCTTGATCGTGGTGGCGATCATGCTCGGGTATCCAACGGCGTTCACTTTGATGGGGCTTGGCGTCTTCTTTGCGTGGCTCGCCTACCGGTCGGCCAATCCGCAGATCGCCATGCAGCAGACGCTCGACCTGATGGTGCAGCGCTCCTACGGCGTGATGTCGAATGATGTGCTGATCGCGGTTCCTCTGTTCGTGTTCATGGGCTATCTCGTCGAGCGCGCGGCGCTCATCGACCGCCTGTTCAAGAGCCTGCACCTCGCGACTGCGCGCGTCCCGGGCTCGCTCGCCGTGGCCACGGTGATCACGTGCGCGATATTCGCCACCGCCACTGGAATCGTCGGCGCCGTGGTGACGTTGATGGGGCTGCTCGCCTTCCCGGCGATGCTCAAGGCCGGGTACAACGTCAAGATTTCGGCCGGCGCGGTCACGGCCGGCGGCTGCCTCGGCATCCTGATCCCGCCTTCGGTGCTGCTCATCGTCTACGGCGCCACCGCCGGCGTTTCGGTGGTGCAGCTCTATGCTGGCGCCTTCTTCCCCGGCTTCATGCTCGCGGGGCTGTACCTCGGCTACATCATCGTCCTCGCCAAGTGGAAGCCCTCGCTCATGCCGCCGCTGCGCGAGGAAGAGCGTCGCATCGCGCTGCCGCCGTTTGCCGAGCGCCTGCGCGCCACGACACGCAACGCGCTCGTCGGCTTATGGCGCGGCGTCGCCGGCGGTGTGGACGGCATCTGCAAGCGCACGGTCTTTGCGCAGTTCTTCATCACGCTGCTGCCGGCCTTGTTCATTGCCGGGCTGTTATTGCTCACGTATCAGGCGGCGACCGCGCCGGAAGTGCAGGCGAGCACGGCCGGACTGCAAGAGGCCGGGTCGGCCGGCACGATCAGCGAATCTCAGGAAGGCACCGGACTGTCGACGCCGCCCGAAGAAGGCGGCACCGGGCTGGCGGAGCCGCCGGCGGAGGAGACCTCCGCGCCCCAGGCGAGCGAGCCGCAAGCGGAGAAGGCCGCGGAGGCGAAGGCGGACGCGCTGACGGAAGCGATCAAGGCCCCGGCGGCGGAGCGCCTGCCGGCGCCGACCTGGTTCTGGATCGTCGTCGCCATCGCCATCGTAGTAATCGGGCTGGTCTATTTCCTATGGACCTGGGAACGGCTCGAGGTCTTCAAGTTTCTCCTCACCTCGTTCTTCCCGCTCGCCGTCCTGATCCTCATGGTGCTCGGCTCGATCGTCTTCGGCCTTGCCACGCCGACCGAAGCGGCGGCGGTCGGCGCGCTCGGCGGCCTGGTGTTGGCCGCCGCCTACCGCCTTATCGAGCACTGGCGCGCGGCCGGCGCGGCCAAAGGGCCCGCGATCGCAAGGACGCTTCGCGAGCTCGGCGGCATCATCAAGGAATCATCCTTCCCGCCGATCCAGTTCATGATCCTGGCGCAATTCATCATCTTCGTTCTCGGCTGGCCACTCGAGTGGACCGAGATCATCGTCATCTTCATGCCGATCTTCATCCCGCTCCTGCCTCACTTCGGCATCGACCCGCTGTTCTTCGGCCTGCTGGTCGCGCTCAACCTGCAGACGGCGTTCCTGTCGCCGCCGGTCGCGATGGCGGCGTTCTACCTGAAGGGCGTGGCGCCGCGGCACGTGACGCTGAACCAGATCTTCGCCGGCATGATGCCCTTCATGGCCATCCAGGTGATTGCGCTCGTGCTGCTGTATGTCTTCCCCGGGATCGGCCTGTGGCTGCCGAGCGTGGTGTATGGCCGATGAACATCCCGCGCAGCTCACCGCCACGGAGGCTGCACGGCGCATAGCGCAGGGCAGGCTCACCGCCGAGGAGCTGGTGAGCGCCTGCCTGGAGCGCATCCGGCAGCTCGAGCCGGCCGTGCAGGCCTGGCAATTCCTCGACGAGGAGCATGCGCTTTCGCAGGCGCGCTCGGCCGATGAGCGCCGGCGCTCGGGCGAGCCGGTCGGCGGGCTGTGCGGCATTCCCGTAGGCGTCAAAGACATCATCGACACCGCCGACATGCCGACCGAAAACGGCACGGTGCTCGACAAGGGGCGCATGCCGCGTGCCGATGCGGCCGTGGTCGCCCGCTTGCGTGCCGCCGGCGGGGTGATCATGGGCAAGACGGTAAGCACCGAGTGCGCCTACTTCACTCCCGGCAAGACGCGCAATCCGCATAACCCCGAACACACGCCGGGCGGCTCTTCCAGCGGCTCGGCGGCCGCAGTCGCCGCGCACATGGTGCCGCTCGCGCTGGGCAGCCAGACCGCGGGCTCGGTGATACGCCCTGGTGCGTTCTGCGGCGCCTATGCGATGAAGCCAACGCACGGCCTCATCCCACGCACCGGCGTGCTGCAGCTTTCGCGCACTCTGGATCACATCGGCCTTTTTGCGCGCAGCCTGGACGACATCGCGCTCCTCGCGACGGAGCTCGCCGGGTACGACCCGGGCGATCCGGACACGCGGCCCCGTGCCCGGATCCCTTTCACAGCGGTGCTCAACGAGGCGCCGCCGGTGGAGCCGATGTTCGCCTTCATCAAGACGCCGCATTGGGCCCGCAGCGATGCGGACACCAAGGAAGCGTACGCCGAGCTGGTGCAAACGCTGGGCGACCGGGTGGAGGAAGTCGAGCTCTTTGCATCGGCGACCGACGCCTGGGACTGGCAGCGCACGATCATGGAAGCGGAGATGGCGGCCAACCTCGAGCCGCTGTGGAGCCGCGGCCGCGAGCGCCTGTCCGAGCGGCTGCGCGGCCTGATCGAGCGCGGGACCGAGACGCGCGCGCTCGATTACCAGCGGATCCTGGGCAGGCTGCCCGGGGTGATCGAGAGCTTCGACGAGCTCTTCACGGAGCGCTACGACGCCATCCTGACGCCGCCCGCGCTCGGCACGGCGCCGAAGGGATTGGCCGCGACCGGCGACCCGGTGTTCTGCGTGCTCTGGACGCTCCTCGGCATGCCGGCGGTGACACTGCCGCTCATGCAGGGCGCCAATGGCTTGCCGCTGGGCGTACAGCTGGTCGGGCGACGCAACTTCGACGCGCGGCTTCTGCGCACCGCGCGCTGGCTGGAAAGAAAGCTGGGCTAGGCTGCGGCCTGCAGCGTGCGCAGCGACTCGATCTCGGCGCGCAGCTTCTCCACCTCCGTGCGATCTGAGAACGCGACGACCCAATAGTTCGTGCGGCCGTCCGCGTGCCGCAGCGGCCCGAAGCTCAGCTCGACATGGCGTAGCGTCCCGTCGCGCGACCAGGCCTTTGCGCTCCGGCGGGGCATCGCCTCGGCAAGCATGCGATGCACCAGCGCTTCGTCACCGCGGAAGATCAGCTCGCCGAGACCGCGGCCGAGCACTTCATCGGAACGGCAGCCGAAGAAGTGCTCGAACGCGGGGTTGATGTAGGTCACCGGCCGCGCGGTGTGCATGGCGTCGAGGATGGCCACGGGAAAACCGCAAGCGCCGAGCGCCGCACGTGACATCGCGGCGTCGCCGAGCAGCCGCGCGAGGGCCGGCGTGCTTTCGCGCCGGCTGCGTTCTATGAAGCTCATGCACCGCTTTTGCCACGTTACGCCGTGGCCGACAAGTGTCAGCCAGCGGCGACATTCGCCACCGGCCGCTCGCGCGGCACGGCGGACAGCGAATAGCAGAAGCGCCGCAGGCGGGTCAGATCGGCGGTCTCGATGGTCTCGCGCAGGAACTGCATGTTGCGTTCGATCTCGGCCTGGTAGGGACTCGGACCGTCGAAGTGCGACTCCGCGTACCGGTCGGCGCGGTCCAGCTTGCGCGCGATGCGCGTGCGCGCCACGTACTCGTAGAACCCCGGGGTCTTGATAATCAGGTCGTTGGCCGAACTGTAGCGAACGATCTCGCGGCCGTCGGGCAGCTGCTCGCGCGCCACCCGTCCCCAGAGGAACTCCTGGTAGAGGAAGTCGCGCACCTTCTCGAGATACATGCGGTCGGACATCTGGCCGATGAGGTCGGCGGTGCCGACCATGCAGCCGATCATGCGCTCGCGCGGGTCGGCGACGCGGATGTCCGCCGGGTCGATCTCGTAGCCGGTGAAGTGCACTAGCCGCGCGGCGAGCGGCGCCTCCGCGGTGAAGCCGATCTTCGGCAGGTAGGCGGCGATGAAGTCCGCGCTGCGGCTCACGTGCACCTTGGTGAAGACGGCCCCGTTCTCGACCTGGGCTTCGGAGCTTCGTTTGAGGTATCCCGAGTCGTGCAGGAGCGCGATGAGGATGCCCATCACCGCCCGGCGCGGTCCGAGGCGCTGGTTCGGCGCGCAATTGCGGTCATGGCCGTCGATCAGGCGCGCCATGGCGAGCGTCATGTCGAGCGTATGCCGCATGTCGTGATACAGCGTGTCGCAGCCCAGGTAGCCGGGATAGCGCCCGCTAAAGAGGGCATGGAAGTCGTCGAAGGCGCGCTCCAGCGCGCCGAAATCGGCCCCCGGGTAACGCGCGGTGAAAAGGCTTAGCACCGCCGCGCGCACGCTCGCCGGATTCTCGACATTGACGCGGTTCGTGACGTCGTTCTGGTTGAGACGGTCTTGCATATGCTCGGCAGCGCGTCCTTGCGGCCGCGCTCTCCCAGCCTCCCCTGCGGCCGATTATCTCCCCGCCTACAGCGCAGGCAAGGATAAATCCAACGGGAGCCGGCCGATAAGCCGGGTTCTGTGGTCCCGCCGGGCGAACCCGTCGGGACCGGCAGCCATTCCTCTGGGCGCGCAGTCGCCTGCGCGCTCTAGCCACCTACCCGCAAGCTTTGGCCGAGCCGGCCTATCGTTATGGGGTTACCACAACTTCGCTTGCCTATTTGGTGTTGCTCCGGATGGAGGTTGCCGCGTTTCACCCCTCGAGTTTTGAGGCTCGAGGACTCGTCTCTGTGGCCCTCTTCGTCACGTCGCCGTGCCAGGGCGTTACCCTGCATCCCGCTCTGCGGAGCCCGGACTTTCCTCCGTGCCGTTGTAAGACTGCGGCACGGCGGCTGCCAGGCCGACTCCCGCTTGCAATTTTACCGCGCGAGGCGGAGCCTGATAGGCTCTCTCGTAGGAGGTGGACCATGAAGCGACGGCTCTACTTTCTCCTCCCCGACGTCGCGAGCGCGACGCGCACCGCGGACGACCTCCTCCTTGCACGCGTTGAGGACCGACACATGCATTGCCTGGCGCGGCGCGGCACCGATCTCGGCGAGCTGCATGAGGCGAGCTACCTGCTGAAGACGGACCTCATGCGCGGCGCCGCCATCGGTCTCGTCCTTGGGGCGCTTGGCGGCATGATCCTCGGCTACATGATCGTCAATCACCCGCCCGACGGCACCCATCCCGGACTAGCGGCGGCAGTGCTGGCGACTCTTTTCGGCGTCGTGCTGGGCGTTTGGATGGGCAGCATGGCGGCCACGGCGGTGCCCAATTCGCGCCTGCGCCAGTTCGACGACAAGCTTGCGCGCGGCCAAGTGCTGATGGTGGTCGACGTACCTTACGAGAAGGTCGACCGGATCCGCGAGATCGTCGCGGCCCGCCACCCCGAGGTGCTGGCTACGCTGCAGGAGACGCGCTACCCGGCCTTTCCCTGAAGTAGCGTGCCTCGGCGTAGAAGCGCTCGTCCTGATCCGGCATCCAGCCGGGATAGCCGAACACCGGTAGCGGGGCGAGTGCACGGGGGCTCGCGCCGGCCGGCAGCGCGGCCAGCCACGCGGCCGACGCCTCGTCGAGCTGGTCGGTCGGTAGGGCGAAGAGCGCCTTGCAGGTAATGCCCGGCCGGGGCCCGAGCGCCTGCTCGAGCGCCGCATGGCCGAGGACCACGAAACGCATGTGCTGTCGCACCCGTTCGCGCTGCCGCCAGAAAAGGTCGGTCCAGCGGAACTCGCGCACCAGGCGCTTCAGCTCTTCATCGGCGCAGACCACGACGGCGCCGCCCTCGTCGAAGATCGTCAGGAGATCGCGCAGCCGACCGCGCCGGGGGCCTTCGCGCGGAATCTCGGCCGCGTGCAGGGCGTTGATGCGCGCCTTGGTGCGCGGAAAAGCGAGCCAGCAGAGCGCATTGAACCAGTCGTGCAGGCTTTCCGGCCGCGTCTCGACGCGGCCGGTCTCGTGCACCCGCAGCTCGTAGCTCGCGCGCTTCTCGCCGGGCGCGATGAAGCGCACGGGCCGGCCGCTTTCGGTATGCAGGCCGGTCGCCTCGGCGGCCGCGTTCAGCGCAGCGAGCGAGCGCTCGATGGCGAGCCAGGGACGCACGGCGTCGAAGATCGGATGGCTAAAGGATGCAGAGCACAGGTTCAGGCGAGCTTCCAAGGCACCGTCTCGCCGGCGCGTAGCGGCACCAACCGCTCCTGGCCGAAGGCGACGGTCTGCGGCACACGCCATTCCTCGCGAACGAGGGTGACCGTGCCCCGATTGGGCGGCAGGCCGTAGAAGCTCGCGCCGTGGACCGCGGCGAAGCCTTCCAGCTTGTCGAGAGCGTCGGCTTCCTCGAAAGCCGTGGCATAGAGCTCGAGCGCCGCATGCGCGGTGTAGATGCCGGCGCAGCCGCAGCTCGCTTCCTTCGCGTCCTGCGCATGCGTCCTGCGCATGCGGCGCGCTGTCGGTGCCGAGGAAAAACTTCGGGTTGCCGGAGGTCGCCGCCTCGACCAGCGCTTCCCGATGCTCCTCCCGCTTCAGGACCGGCAGGCAATAGTGATGCGGACGGATGCCGCCCATGAAGAGCGCGTTGCGGTTCATAAGCAGGTGGTGCGCCGTGATGGTGGCGGCGACGTTGGCGCCGGTCACCTCGACATATTGCGCGGCGTCGCGGGTCGTGATGTGCTCGAGCACGACCTTCAGCTGCGGGAAGCGCTCGACCATCGGCCCGAGCGTCTCTTCGATGAACGCCTTCTCGCGGTCGAACACGTCGATCGCCGGATCGGTCGACTCGCCGTGCACGAGAAGCGGCACGCCGAGCTGCTCCATCTTTTCCAGCGTGTTGAAGCAGCGCGAGATGCGCGTCACGCCCGCGTCCGAGTGCGTAGTGGCGCCTGCCGGATAGAGTTTCACGCCGTGCACCCGGCCGGAGAGCTTGGCGCGCGAGATTTCCTCCGGCGGTGTGTCGTCAGTGAGATAGAGCGTCATCAGCGGCTCGAATGGCGCGTTGTCGGGCAGCTCGCCGAGGATGCGATCGCGATAGTGCAACGCCTGCGCGGTGGTGGTCACCGGCGGCTTGAGGTTCGGCATGACGATGGCACGCGCGAACTGCCGCGCGGTATCGGCGAGCACCGACGCCATCCCCGGCCCGTCGCGCAGGTGCACATGGAAGTCGTCCGGGCGTCTCAGCGTGATGCGGTCCATCGCGCCGGATTTTACTTGCTGCGCTCGAGCGCCCGCCGGTAGAGCTCGCTCTTCGGCACGCCGGTGATGCGCGCCGCGAGCTTCGCCGCCTCGCTCGGCGCCAGCGCCTCGAGGAGCACGTCCAGCACGCGCTCGGCGTCGAGCGTGCTTGCCGAGCGCTCCTCGCCCGGCGCGAGCACGAGCACGAACTCGCCCTGCTCGCGCTCCCGGCGCTCATCCAGCCACGCGGTGGCGTTGCCTAGCGGCAGGCGCGACACCTCCTCGAACTTTTTCGTCAGCTCGCGCGCGATGACGACCTCGCGCTCGGCGCCGAAGTGGCCGGCGAGGTCGGCGAGTGTCTCCCGCACCCGGTGCGGCGCTTCGTAGATGGCGACGGGATACGGGAGATCGAGCGCCGGCAGCGCTTTGCGCCGCGCAGCCGCCGAGGCGGGCAGGAAGCCCGCGAACAGGAATCGGCTGGCGGCGAAGCCTGCGGCCGAAACCGCGGCCGCGGCGGCGTTCGGGCCCGGGATCGCGCGCACCGCGATGCCGGCGCGATGCGCCTCGGCGACCAGCCAGGCGCCGGGGTCGGCGAGCGCCGGCGTCCCGGCATCGCTGATCAGCGCCGCGTGCTTCCCTTCGCGCAGTACGCCAATCACCTTGGCGGCCGCGGCGCGCTCGTTGTGCTGGTGCAGCGCCATGGTCGGGGTAGCGATGCCGAAATGCGCGAGCAGCGTGCGCGAAGTGCGCGTGTCCTCGCAGGCGATCAAGGCCACGGCGCGCAGCGTCTCGATGGCACGCGCGCTCAGGTCGGCCAGGTTGCCGATCGGCGTCGCCACGACGAACAGCGTTCCGGTCAACCGAGCCCTCCGATCATTCGTTAAGCGTGCCATGAACCGCGAAGGTGCGCGAGCCGAGGACCTGTGCGCCGATCTCATGCGCGCCGCCGGGCTGAAGCTCGTCGAGCGCAACTGGCGTTGCCGGCTCGGCGAGATCGATATCATCGCCGAGGACCGCGGCGGCACGCTGGTGTTCGCCGAAGTGCGCATGCGCTCGCCCGGCAACTTCGGCGGCGCGGCCGAAAGCGTCACCGCCGCGAAGCGCGCACGTATCATCGCCGCCGCGCGCCTTTACCTTACGCGGCGCCCCGAGGCGATCTGTCGCTTCGATGTCTTCCTGATCGATGGGCCGCCGCGTCATGTGCAATGGATTCGCAATGCGTTTGGCGAGTAGCGCGCCCGCGATCCATTGACGCCCCATCCGCAGCATGCGGTTCGAGGTCTATGCACAGTGAGCGTGTAAAATCCGCCGCAGCTTATGCAAGCAACGGACGCGAAGCTGCTCGATCGTATCGCCGGCCATTTTGCCGAGAGCGCGCGCCTCAAGAGCGAGGCGGCACGAGTGCTCGGCGAGCCGATCGCGCAGGCTGGGCAGCTGCTGGCGCGCTCGCTGAAGGGCGGAGGGAAGGTGCTCGCGTGCGGCAATGGCGGCTCGGCCGCGGATGCGCAGCATTTCGCCGCCGAGCTCGTCAACCGCTTCGAGGCCGAGCGGCCGCCGCTCGCAGCGGTGGCGCTCACCACCGACAGCTCCAACCTGACCTCGATCGCCAATGACTACGCATGGGAGCAGGTGTTCAGCAAGCAGCTGCGCGCGCTCGGCCGGCGTGGCGACGTCCTGCTCGCCATCTCGACCTCCGGCAATTCCCGCAATGTGCTGGAAGCCCTACCCGTGGCCCACGAGCTCGGTGTGCGCGTCATCGCGCTGACCGGCAACGGCGGTGGCAAGATGGCGGCGACACTCAAGTCCGATGACGTACATATCTGCGTGCCGCACAAGAAGACGGCGCGCATCCAGGAGGTCCATCTGCTCGTGCTCCATTGCCTTTGCGACGCGATTGATATGCAGCTTTTCGGAAGCCCCGCATGACGCGCTGGCTTGCAGTTCTTGCCACGGCCGCAGCCGCCGCCCTGCAGGCGTGCGTGCCGGTGGTCATCGGCGCCGGCGGGGCCGCCGCCTACAGCTCGCTCGAGGACCGGCGCACCACCGGCATCCAGATCGACGACGAGTCGATCGAGGTACGCGCCTCCAACCGCATCAACGACCGCTTCGGCGCACGCGTACACGTCAACGTCACCTCGTATAACCGCATCGTCCTTCTCACCGGCGAAGTCCCCGATGACGAGGCGCGCATCGAGGCGGAGAAGATCGTGCGTGCGGTGCCGAATGTGCGCGAAGTAACGAACGACCTGCAGATCGCCGGCATCTCCTCGTATGCCTCGCGCACCAACGATACGTACCTCACGACCAAAGTACGCGGCCGGTTGCTCGATACCAAGCGCGTGAGCTCGGTGCACCTCAAGGTCGTGACCGAGGCGGGCGCCGTCTATCTGATGGGGCTGGTGACCGAGCCCGAGGCCGAAGAGGCGGTGGACATTGCGCGCAACACCGGCGGCGTGCGCAAGGTGGTCAAGGTGTTCGAGTACTGCAAGGCAACGGACGAGCTTTGCCGGTCGCGGAGCAAGGGCCAGTAGCCCCGTCCTTCGAAGCGAAGATCCGCGACCCGCGAGAGATTGCGCGCTGGCTCGCGAGGCTGGAGCGCCCGCTGGTCTTCACCAACGGCGTCTTCGATCTCCTGCACCGCGGCCATGTCACGTATCTCGCCCGCGCGCGCGCTGAAGGCACGAGCCTGCTCGTAGCGTTGAATAGCGACGGCTCCGCCCGACGCCTCGGCAAGGGACCCGACCGGCCGATGAACCCGCTCGCCGACCGGCTGGCGCTCCTCGCGGCGCTCGAGGCAGTGAGCGCCGTCACCTGGTTCGAGGAAGACACACCCGAGGCGCTGATCCGCGCCTGCCGGCCCGACGTGCTGGTGAAGGGCGGCGACTGGCCGGTGGAGCGCATCGTCGGCGCTGCCGAGGTGCTCGCCCGGGGTGGCCGCGTGCTGTCAATCCCTTTCGAGCACGACCACTCCACGACGGCACTCGTGCAGCGCATCAGAGGTACCATTGGTCCATGAGGCTGCATCAGCTCAAGGTCGAATACGACGCCGAGCAGGACCGGCTGATCATGCAGGTGGCCACCAGCGAGCCGGTCGAGCTGCGTCTTGCGCTTACGCGCCGTTTCGTGAAGCTTCTCTGGCCGCTGCTCGTGAAGCTCGCGGAGGAGGCGAGCCCGCGCATCCGCACGCAGGCCAATCCGGAGGCGCGCAAGGCGCTGCTCGGTCTCGAGCACGAGCACGCGGTGTCGAAGGCCGACTTCAGCAAGCCCTACGACGCCGGCGCCGCCAGCCGGCCGCTCGGCGATGCACCGCTCCTTCTCGCGCGCATCCAGACCGGCCATGACCGCAACGGCCAGCCGGTGGTCGCGCTGCACCCGGCGCAGGGACAGGGCGTGACGCTTTCGTTCGATTCGGTGCTGCTGCACTCCGTCTGCCGCCTGCTGCAGGCCGCGGTCAAGAAGAGCGACTGGGACATGGAGCTCAAGCTGCCGGGCACCGAGGGATCGGAAGCCGGCGAGCGGCCGGCGCGCACGTTGAATTGAGTGCCTTCGATCCGCTAGGACTGATCGCGCCGCTGGCGCGTGCGGTCGCCGATCTCGGCTACGAGAAGCCGACGCCGGTCCAGGAGCAGGCGATCCCGCTGGTGCTCGTCGGGCGCGACCTCATGGCCGGCGCGCAGACCGGCACCGGCAAGACCGCCGCCTTCGCGCTGCCAATCCTGCAGCGCTTAGCGCCGCTTGCCAGCACTTCGACTTCGCCGGCGCGCCATCCGGTGCGGGCCCTAGTGCTGACGCCGACGCGCGAGCTCGCGGTGCAGGTCGCAGCACGGTGGTCTACGGCGGTGTCGACATGAACGCGCAGATTGCCGAGCTGCGTCGTGGCGTCGAGGTGCTGGTGGCGACGCCCGGACGGCTGCTCGACCACGTGCAGAACAAGACAGTGATGTTCAACCAGGTGTCGGTGCTGGTACTCGATGAAGCCGACCGCATGCTGGACATGGGCTTCCTGCCTGACATCAAGCGCATCATCGCGCTCCTGCCGCGCGAGCGGCAGAACCTGCTCTTCTCGGCCACCTTTCCCGACGAGATCCGCACGCTGGCGAAAACGCTGCTGCGTAACCCCGCCGAGATCCAGGTAACGCCGCGCAACGTTGCGGCCGAGCTCGTGAGCCACGTGCTGCACCCCGTGGCGCGCGAGAAAAAGCGCGAGTTCCTTGCTTATCTCATCCAGACACGCGGCCTGAAGCAGGTCCTGGTATTCACCGCCACGCGCATCGGCGCCAACCGGCTCGCCCATCAGCTGCGCCTCGACCACATCCATGCCGACGCCATACACGGCGACAAGACGCAGGCCGAGCGTGAGGCGGCGCTCGCCGACTTCAAGGCGGGCAAGACCGCGGTTCTGGTCGCGACCGACGTTGCCTCGCGCGGCCTCGATATCGAGGACCTGCCGCAGGTGATCAACTTCGACGTGCCGCGCTCGCCCGAGGACTATGTGCACCGCATCGGCCGCACCGGGCGCGCCGGCCAGACCGGCGAGGCGATCTCGCTGGTCGCGCCGGAGGACATGGAGTCGCTGGCGGCGATCGAGCGGCTGATCAAGAAGCGTATCGAGCGCGTATTGGTTCCCGGCTTCCAGCCGAGCGGCGCGAGCGTGGCCACGCTCATGGGCGACCAGCCCTCGCGACGGCGAAGTCCGCCCAACGTGCGGCGCGACCGCCCTCCCGCCAAGGCGGCCGACCCGATCTTCTCGCAACCCTACGAGCCCGGCACCTCACCGGCGCCGGCGGCACCGAAGCCCGAATCACCGCGAGAAGGCCCCAAGCGCAAGCAGCCGCAGGTTGCCGCGCTGCTGGGCGGTCTCAAGCGCGCCTAACCCTATTCGGGGTCAGGTACCGAATTCGGTCTTTTCTGAGCGCATTCTGCAGTCAGCTTGACGCGATCTATTGCCGTGTGGGTTATGAGCACGGTACGTTCACTCGCTGAAATAAGCGCCGTTCTCAGAATCGTCGGATCAGACGAATTAGAGCTTGATAGCTGGGTTAGCTTAGTGCGGGCACGCTTCCGCGATGGCAAGCCGGCTGGCTGAGCTATTCGGTGCCTGACCCCGAATTCAGACGCAGCGCGCGCCGTCCACCTCGATGCACACGCCGCTGATCATGGCGGCCTCGTCGGACGCCAAGTAGAGTGACGCATTGGCGACATCGAGCGGTGTCGAAAATCGCCCGAGCGGAATGGTGGCGAGAAAGCGCTTCTTTGCCTCCTCGGTCAGCGCGCCGCCGGCGAATTCGGCCGAGAGGCCCGTATCCGGGCTGAACACCGGATTGACGCAATTGACGCGCACCTTGTCCGGGCCGAATTCCGCCGCCATCGATTTCGACATCAGGATCACGGCGCCCTTGGAGCTGTTGTAGACGGTGAGCCCGGGACGCGGGCGGACGCCGGCGGTCGAGGCGATGTTGACGAAGCAGCCGCCGCCGCGCCGCTTGAAGACCGGCAGGGCGTGGATCGCCGAAAGATAAATGCTCTTCACGTTGACCGCATACACGCGGTCGAACTCCGCCTCGCTCACTTCCAGGTACGGTTTGTTGCGGTGAGTCCAGCCGGCGTTGTTGACGACGATCGCGAGATCCTTGCCGGCTTCGCGCACCAGGCGCACCCAGTCATCGCCTTGGGTGACATCGCCCTGCACGAAGCGGCCGCCGATCTCGCGCGCGACGTGCTCGCCGCGCGCATCGATGTCGTTGACGATGACCTTGGCGCCTTCCGCGGCGAAGCGCTGCGCGATGCCGGCGCCGAAGCCCGAGCCGGCGCCGGTGACGATCGCGATCTTGTCCTTGAGACGCATCAGGCCTTTTCCTCCTTGAATGGGCTGTGCTCGGCAAGCTCGTTCACGTAATGCGTGATGCCGGCGCTCTCGCGCTCGAGGAAATGCTCGACCGCGCGGGCGAACTTCGGATGCGCAAGCCAGTGCGCCGATAGCGACTCGACCGGCAGCAGTCCGCGGAAAATCTTGTGCTCGCCCTGCGCGCCGCCCTCGAACACGGCGAGACGGCGGGTGATGGCGTACTCGATCGCCTGGTAGTAGCAACATTCGAAATGCAGCAGCGGCACGTGCTCGAGCGCGCCCCAGTAGCGGCCATAGAGCGAGCGCTCGTCGCGCAGGAAGAGCGCGCTCGCGATGGCGTTGCCGTCGCGCTCGGCGAGCACCATCGCGACGTGCTCGGGCAGCGCGGCGGCAAGGCGCAGGAAGAATTCCAGGCTCAAGTATGGCGAGGAGCGATGCGCAGCGTAGGTGGTGCGATAGCAGCGGTTGAAGAATTCCCAGTGCTTGCGTGAGATCTCGGACCCGTCGAGCCAGCGCAGCTCGACGCCGGCTTCGCGCACGCGCCGGCGCTCCTGCCGGATATTCTTGCGCCGCGCGTGCGAAAGGCGCGCGAGGAAGTCGTCGAATCTCGCATAGCCGTCGTTGGTCCAGTGGAACTGCACGGTGCGGCGCATGAGAAAGCCTTCGTCGGCGAGCACCGCTGCGTCCTCGTCGCGCGCGAAAAGCACGTGCAACGACGACGTTTCTCTCGCCAGCTCGAGCGCCGCCCGCACCAGCGTGCGGCGCGCGCGGTCGCTCGCGGCGAGCAGGCGCGGCCCGCGCACCGGGGTGAAGGGCACCGCGCAGACGAGCTTGGGGTAATAGTCGATACCGTGGCGCTCGTGCGCCTCCGCCCAAGCCCAGTCGAACACGTACTCGCCGTACGAATGGTTCTTGGCGAAGAGCGGCATCGCCGCCTCGAGCTTGCCGGCACGGCTGAGGAGCAGGAACTGCGGCAGCCAGCCGCTCTTCGCGGCGGCGCAGCCGGTGTCGATGAGCGCCGTGAGGAACTCGTGGCGCATGAACGGCTGCGGCCCCGCGAGCGCATTCCAGGCCTCGCGATCGACACCGGCGAGGGAGTTGACGACGCGGACGCTTTCCAAGTCGCTACGATACAATGGCCGCCTAGCCGGAGGGGCCGATGAAGAAAATCGAAGCGATCGTCAAACCGTTCAAGCTGGACGAAGTGCGCGAAGCGCTCTCCGAGGTCGGCGTCACCGGGCTCACCGTCACGGAGGTGAAGGGCTTCGGTCGCCAGAAGGGCCACACCGAGCTCTATCGCGGGGCCGAGTACGTGGTCGATTTCCTGCCGAAGGTGAAGATCGAAGTCGTGGTGCCGAACGAGCAGGTCGAGCGCGCGATCGACGCCATCGTCAAGTCGGCGCGCACGGGCAAGATCGGCGACGGCAAGATCTTCGTCACGGGCGTCGAGCACGTAGTGCGCATTCGCACCGGCGAGACGAACGAGGCTGCCGTTTAGTTTTCTTCTGTTGGTCTAGCTTTTCAGTAGCACCAGCACCGCGCCGCTGCCGCCCTGGGCCGCCGGCGCCTGGCTGAACGCCAGCACCTCCTCGCGCAGCAGCCACTTGCGCAGCAATCCCTTGAGCACCGGCTCGCGCTGGCGCGAACCGAGCCCTTTGCCGTGGATGATGCGCACGCAGCGTCGGCCGCGCTTGCGGCAATGGCGCATGAACTCGGCGACGCTCACGGCGGCGACCTGCCGGTTCATGCCGTGCAGGTCCAGCTCGTCCTCCACGACCCAGTGGCCGCGGCGCAGTTTGCGCAGCACATCGCGCGGATAGCCCTCGCGCAGGTAGACGAGCTCGTTGCCGGCCTCGAGCGCGTCGTCGAGCGACAGCGGCCCGAGCGACTCGGCGAGCGCTGCCTGCTCATCGCGCAGGCGCTGACGCGGCACCGGGGGCGTCGGCCGCCGGTGCACCACCTTCTTGCGGTGGTTCAGCGGCTCCGCGTCGGCGACGGCGCGCCGGAACTCCTCCGCATCTTCAGGCGGCGAGCCCATCGAGATATTTCTCGGCATCGAGCGCGGCCATGCAGCCCGAGCCGGCGCTGGTCACCGCCTGCCGGTAGACATGATCCTGCACGTCGCCGGCGGCGAACACGCCCGGGATGCTGGTGGCTGTTGCCATGCCTTCGGCGCCGCCGCGCGTGACGATGTAGCCCTCGCGCATGGCGAGCTGGCCGGTGAAGATCTGCGTGTTCGGCGTGTGGCCGATGGCGACGAAGAGACCCTTGGCGGCGAGGTCGCGCTTCGTACCCTGCTTCAGGTCCGCGATACGCACGGCGGTGACGCCGCTCTGGTCGCCGAGCACCTCGTCGACCACCGAGTCGAGCACCAGGCCGATCTTGCCGTCAGCGACGCGCTTCATGAGCTTGTCCTGCATGATCTTCTCGGCGCGGAACCTGTCCCGGCGGTGCACCAGCTGGACATTGCGGCTGATGTTGGCGAGATAGAGTGCTTCCTCCACCGCCGTGTTGCCGCCGCCGACCACCACCACGTCCTGGCCCTTGTAGAAGAAGCCGTCGCAGGTGGCGCAGGCAGAGACGCCCCGTCCCATGAACTTCTGCTCCGAGGCGAGGCCCAGGTACTTGGCGGAGGCGCCCGTGGCGATGATCAGCGCCTCGCAGGTATAGGTGGCCAGGTCGCCCTCCAGCGTCAAGGGCCGCTCTGCCAGCCGCGACACGTGGATGTGATCGTGAATAATTTCCGTATCGAAGCGCTCGGCGTGGCGGCGGAAGCGCTCCATCAGGTCGGGACCCTGCACTCCGTCGGCGTCTGCCGGCCAGTTGTCGACATCCGTCGTGGTCATCAGCTGCCCGCCCTGGGCGATCCCGGCAATGAGCACCGGCTTCAGGTTGGCGCGCGCCGCGTACACCGCGGCGCTGTAGCCGGCCGGGCCGGAGCCGAGTATCAGGAGCCGCGCGTGGCGCGTCGGGCGAGAAGCCATGGGATCCAAAAATTATAAAGCCGCGCTTCTGCTACCATTCGTTGGCGAAAGAACAAGGGGGCGTTTCCGCTATGGCGACGACGGTATCGACAGCGGTATTGAAGGCAGTGCCGCTGTTCGCGACGATCTCAGAAGAACAGCTGCGCATGCTCACGACCATGGTCACGCGGCGCAGCGCGAGCCGTAACACGACGATCATGTCGAGCGGTGACGCCACCGACTCGCTCTACATCGTCCTTTCCGGCCGCCTGAAGGTGATGATGAGCGACTCCGAGGGCAAGGAGGTCATCCTTGCGATCCTCGGCCCGGGCGAATTCTTCGGCGAAATGGGACTCATCGACGACGAGCCGCGCTCGGCGAGCGTCGTCTCGATCGAGCCCTGCGAGCTGCTCTCCATCGCCAAGCGCGACTTCAAGCGCGTCATCTCGGAGAACTCCGAGATGGCCATGTCGGTGATGCGCGGCCTGGTGCGCCGCCTGCGCGAGGCCGATCGCAAGATCGGCAGCCTGGCGCTGCTCGACGTCTACGGCCGCGTGGCGCGCCTGCTCCTCGACATGGCGGAGAACGTGAACGGCGAGAAGATCGTCACCAAGCGCCTGCCGAAGCAGGACATCGCCAAGATGATCGGCGCCTCGCGCGAGATGGTGAGCCGCGTCATGAAGGACCTGCAGACGGGCGGATACATCGAGATGCGCGGCTCCAACATCGTCCTGCGCGACACGATCATGCTGCCGGAGTAGCTCTGCCCGCAGGACAAAAAGGCGGCCCTGCGCCGCTGCCCGCCCGGCTGGCGCGGCTGGTTCGAGAAGCAAAGTGGCTCCTGCTCGCGGCGCTGGCGCTTTACCTGCTGCTGGTCTTCGTCAGCTACAGCCGTGACGATCCGGGCTGGTCGCATACCGCCACCGGCGCGGTAGCCCATAACGCCGGCGGCGTGCTCGGCGCCTGGCTTGCCGACGTCGTGCTGTACCTCTTCGGCGTCTCGGCCTACTGGTTCATCGCCCTGTGCGCCGTCGCGGTGCTTTGGGGCTTCCGGCGCCTCGAGGGCCGTGCGATTGCCGTTTCGCTCGCTGGCTTCGGCGTCCTTTTGCTCGCGAGCGCCTCGCTCGAAGGCCTGCGGCTGCAGAGCCTGCCGGTTCCGCTGCCGCTTGCGCCGGGCGGCCTGATCGGCGCCGCCGCGGGCGGCGGCCTCGCCGCGGTGGCCGGTTTTACCGGTGCGACGCTGCTGCTTCTCGCCCTGGCGGCCGCCGGCCTCAGCCTCTTTGCCGGCATCTCCTGGCTGAGCGTGGCCGAGCGGATCGGCTTCGCGCTGGAGTCAGCCTGGTTCGCGGCGCAGGGTGCCTGGGAGCGCCGCCAGGACCGGCGCGCGGGCGAACTCGCGCGCGCGGAACGAACCCTGGTGGTGCAGGCGGAAAAGAAGCGCGAGGAGAACCACCCTCCGATCCGCATCGAGCCGCCGCTGGCCCAGATCAAGAAGTCCGAGCGGGTGATGAAGGAAAAGCAGGCGCCGCTCTTCGAAGAGCTGCCCGACACGCCGCTGCCGCCGCTCAAGCTCCTCGACGAACCCCGCGCCGAAGGCGAGCAGGTGAGCCCGGAGACGCTGGAATTCACCTCGCGCCTGATCGAGAAGAAGCTCTCCGACTTCGGCGTCGCGGTGAAGGTGCTCGCCGCCTATCCCGGCCCGGTCATCACGCGCTACGAAATCGAGCCGGCGGTCGGCGTCAAGGGCAGCCAGGTCGTGCAATTGGTGAAAGACCTCGCGCGAGCGCTGTCGGTGGTCTCCATCCGCGTCGTCGAGACCATCCCCGGCAAATCCTGCATGGGCCTCGAGATCCCAAACGCGCACCGCCAGACCGTGCGCCTTTCCGAGATCCTTGGCTCGCATGCCTACCACGCGTCGCATTCGGCGCTCGCCATCGCGCTCGGCAAGGACATCGCCGGCAACCCGGTGGTCGCGGACCTCGCGCGCATGCCGCATCTGCTGGTCGCCGGCACGACCGGCTCGGGCAAGTCCGTAGCGCTGAACGCCATGATCCTCTCGCTCCTTTACAAGGCGGAGCCGCGCAGCATCCGCCTGATCCTGATCGATCCGAAGATGCTCGAGCTCTCGATCTACCAGGACATCCCGCATCTGCTGTGTCCCGTGGTTATAGACATGAAGCAGGCAGTGAACGCGCTCACCTGGTGCGTCGCCGAGATGGACCGGCGCTACAAGCTGATGAGCTGGATCGGCGCGCGCAACCTCTCCGGCTACAACCACCGCGTGAGCGAACAGGAGCTGCAGGATCCCTTCGCGCTCGATGCCGGCAAGGCCGAGAAGCTCGTGCCGATGCCTCAGGTGGTCGTGGTGATCGATGAGCTCGCCGACCTCATGATGGTCGTCGGCAAGAAAGTCGAGGAGCTGATCGCGCGCATCGCGCAAAAAGCGCGCGCCGCCGGCATCCACCTCATCCTTGCAACGCAGCGACCGTCGGTCGATGTGATCACCGGCCTCATCAAGGCCAACATCCCGGCGCGCATCGCTTTCCAGGTAGCGTCGCGAGTCGACTCGCGCACCATCCTCGATCAGTCGGGCGCCGAAGCGCTGATCGGCTCCGGCGACATGCTTTACCTGCCGCCGGGCAGCGGCCTGCCTCAGCGCGTGCACGGCGCCTTTGTCGCCGACCACGAGGTGCACAAGGTGGTCGAGCACCTGAAGTCGCTCGCCAAGCCCGAGTACCTCGGCGAGGTGCTCGCGCCCGCGGCCATCGAGGACGCCGCTGTCGGAGCCGATGGCGTACCGACCGGCGAGAAGGATCCGCTCTATGACCAGGCGGTCGAGATCGTGCTGCGCACCCGGCGCCCGTCCATCTCGCTCGTGCAGCGGCACCTGCGCATCGGCTACAACCGCGCCGCGCGCCTGATCGAGGACATGGAGCGCGCCGGCATGGTCTCGGCGATGCAGTCGAACGGCAATCGCGAGGTGTTAGTCCCCGCCAAAGCGGAGTAGGCTCGCGCCATGAGATGCCTCCTTG
>JAEKLK010000009.1 GCA_019509895.1 Betaproteobacteria bacterium
GCGTACAGGGCGAGGAGCTCCGCCGCGGTGTCGCGCACCTGCTTTGCCGCACGCGCCTTCGCCTTGTCCCACTGGCCGCTGCCCAGCTTGTGGAGTGGCGCTTCCTCGGGCTGCGCCCCGCTGTAGCGGCCGATCACGCCGAGTTGCGAGACCGGCACATAGAGCTTGTCGCCGCCTTCGTATTCGAGCAGCAGGTACTCGGCCTTGCCGTCCTCCAGGTCGAGCGCCACCAGGCCCTGATAGCGGCCGATGCCGTGCTCCTCGTGCACCACCGGATCGCCGATCTTCAGCTCCGAGAGGTCGCGCAGCATGCCTTCCACGGAGCTGCGCTTCTCCGCGGTACGCGTGCGCCGCCGCACCACACCGGCGTAGAGCTCAGCCTCGGTGAGGATCGCCCAACCTTCGCCCGGCAGCGCGAAGCCCTGTGCGAGCGGCGCGACGCCGAGGATGAAGGTCGCCGGGCTCGCCTGGAACTGCTCGAAGCTCGCGGCGGCCGCGGGCTTGAGGCCGTATTCGGCGAAGTAAGACGCCATCGTCTCGCGGCGGCCGGGCGACTCGGCCGCCACCATGACGCGCAGCTTCGAGCCGTCGAGGAAGGCCTTCAGCGCCGCGAGCGGATCCTGCGCCCGCCGATCGACTGCGAGCGGCGGCAGCGCTGCGGCCGCGACCGGACCGTCGCCCGGCTCGTCGGCGTTCTGTACATCGATGCGCGGATGCGCCTTGGCGCGCAGATAGAACTCCTCGGCAGCCACGAACATTTGCGGCGGCGCGAGCAGCGGCCGGTCCGGATCGCCGCCCTGCATGCGATGGCGCGACTGGACGTCGCGCCAGAAATCGTTGATCGCCGACGACACATCGCGATGCAGCGCGAGCGTGCAGCCCTTCGGCAGGTAATCAAAAAGCGTCGCCGTGCTCTCGAAAAAGAGCGGCAGGAAGTACTCGATGCCGGCCGCCGGCACGCCGTTCGAGACGTCACGGTAGAGCCGCTTCTTCGACGGATCGCCCTCGAAGAGCTCGCGCCAGCGGCTGCGAAAGCGCGCGCGGCCGGCCTCGTCGAGCGGAAACTCGCGCGCCGGCAGCATGCGGATCTCGTTGACGCTGTAGAGCGTGCGCTGCGTATCGACGTCGAATGTCTTGATGCTGTCGATCAGGTCGTCGTCGAGGTCCAGCCGATAGGGGAGCGCGCTGCCCATCGGGAAGAGGTCGATGATGCCGCCGCGCACGCACACTTCGCCGGGCGCGACCACCTGGGTCACGTGCTGGTAGCCGGCCGTGACGACCTGCGACTTCAGCCGGTCGAGATCGAGCCTCTCGCCGGCGCGCAGGAAAAAGGTGTGCGCGGCGATGTACGCCGGCGGGCACATGCGCACGAGCGCGGTCGGCGCCGGTACCACCGCGACGTCGAAGTCGCCGCGCTGGATGCGATAGAGCGTCGCCAGGCGCTCCGAGACGAGATCATGGTGCGGGGAAAACTGATCGTAGGGCAGGGTCTCCCAGTCGGGCAGGAGACAGACGCGCAGCTGCGGCGCGAACCAGGCGATCTCATCGACCAGTCGCTGCGCATCCTGCGCGGTAGCGCTGACGACCGCGACCGGGTGCTCTTCCTGCGCCAGGCGCGCGAGCGCCAGCGCGTCGGCAGAGCCTGCGAGCTGGCTGTAGCGTCTACGGGCGGGAGGTGAATCGCGCTGCATCAAATTGGCAAAGCGTGCAATTATATCGGTCTGAATTCAAACGACTTTGGCCATCTTCGTACTCATACCCGCGGCGGGCAGCGGCACTCGGTTCGCGCGCGGCATGCCGAAGCAATACGCGCGGCTCGCGGGCCGCGCGATGCTCTGGCACGCGGTACGTGCAGTCTGCGTGCCACGGGTTACGGCGGTCTTCGTGGTGCTCGCGGCGAACGATGAGCATCTCGCGCGCGAGGATTGGACCGCTTTCGGCGATCAAATGCAGCCGCTCTACTGCGGTGGCCAGAGCCGCCGCGACACGGTGCTGAATGGGCTTGCCGCAGTGCGCGGCGACGTCGATGCCGATGACTGGATGCTGGTGCACGACGCGGCCCGGCCATGCCTATCGCGGCCACCGAGGACCGCTCGCAGCTCTGGCTGGCGCAGACGCCGCAGATGTTCCGCGCCGGGCTGCTGCTGCAGGCGCTGTCCCTTTGCGCACAGGCAACGGACGAAGCAGCGGCGGTGGAGCGGCTCGGGCTGATGCCGCGTCTCGTGGTCGGCAGCCGCGAGAACCTGAAAGTCACCTACCCGCAGGACCTCGCGATCGCGGAGGCGATCCTGAAGGCGCGCGCATGAGGATCGGCCAGGGCTTCGACGTGCATCCGCTGGTGCAGGGCCGAAAGCTGGTGATCGGCGGCGTCGAGATTCCCCATGACAAGGGCCTCGACGGCCATTCCGACGCCGACGTGCTGCTGCATGCGATCTGCGACGCACTGCTCGGCGCCGCCGGGCTGGGCGATATCGGCGAGCACTACCCGGACACGAGCGCCGAGCTGCGCGGCGTCGACAGCCGCAAGCTGCTGCGCGATGTTGCAAAGAAGCTCGCGGCGCGTAATCTCAAGGTAGTGAATATCGACGCGACCATCATCGCGCAGGCGCCGCGCCTGGCGCCGCACAGGGAGCGCATGAGCGGCAACATCGCCGCCGACCTCGGCATCGCGCCGGCGCTCGTCAACATCAAGGCCACCACCACCGAGCAGCTGGGATTTCTCGGCCGCATGGAAGGCATCGCCGCGCAGGCGGTGGCGCTGCTCGAATAATGTACTCGCCGCCCTACAACCGCGTCGAAGAGCGCGCCGAGCTGATCGGCTTCATGCGCGCGAACAATTTCCCCGTGCTGGTGACCGGGCTCGGCGGCACGCTGCACGCCTCGCATCTTCCGGCAATGACTCATGAAGAGGGCGGGGAGATCGTCATCGACATGCACATGGCGCACGCCAATGCGCAATGGCGCGAATTCTTCGATGAAGAGGTGCTGGTCATCTTCAGCGGGCCGCACGCCTACATTTCGCCGCGCTGGTACGAGGACACCGAGCGCGTGCCGACGTGGAACTATGCGGCCGTCCATGCCTACGGCGTGCCGAAGCTCATCGACGACAAGGCAGCGAAGCACGCTTCGCAACGTCGGCTCGTGGCCGCCATGGACCCGCAGTGGCTGCCGAGATTCGATGCCCTCGATGCGAAATACGTGACCGGCATGCTGAACGGCATCGTCAACTTCCAGATTCCGGTCACACGGCTCGAGACGCGCTGGAAGCTCTCGCAGAACCGCGGCCGGCGCGAGATGGAGCTGATCGTCGCCGCGCTCGAGGGAGAGGGCGAGAGCGCGCTCGCCGGCCTCATGCGCCAGCATCTCGTCGAGTAGTGCGGCTTTTCTTCGCGCTCTGGCCGCCGCGCGAGACGGCGCAGGCGCTCGGCGAATGGGCAGCGCAGGTGAGCGAACAATCCGGCGGCAAGCCGACCCTGGTGGAGAACATTCACCTCACGCTCGCATTCCTCGGCGAAGCCGAGGCACGGCCGGCGATCGCCGCTGCGCGCGCGATCAAGGGCCGTCGGCATGCGCTGCCGATCGAGGCCGCGCGCTATGTGAAGAGGAACGAAATGGTGTGGGTCGCACCGGCGATAATGCCGGCCGGGCTCGCTGCACTGGCAGCCGATTTGCATCGCGCGCTACGCGGCGCGGGATTCACGCTGGAAGAGCGGCCGTTTGCAGCCCACGTCACGTTGATACGCCGGGCGCGCATGCCGAAATCCATTTCGCCGCTGCCGCGCGTCGAGTGGCCGATCGACGAATTCGCGCTCGTGCGCTCGCGTACGTCGCCGAAGGGCTCGACCTATGAGCCGCCGACTGGATCGAGGTGGTGCAGCTCAGCTTTCCGTCCGGGCGCAGCGCGGAGGAGGTGGTGCCGCGCGACGCGGCGACACTCGCGTGGATGGCGAACCTCGGCTGCCTGGAGCTGCATCCGCACCCGGTACGCGCCGAAGACCTGGAGCACCCGGACGAGCTGCGCGTCGATCTGGATCCGGTGCCGGGCGTGAAGTGGCCGCAGGTGCGCGAGGTCGCACTCGTTGCCAAGGCGGCACTTGCTGATGTTGGGCTGGTCGGCTGGCCCAAGACTTCGGGAAAGCGAGGCCTGCACATCTATGTCCGCATCGAACGGCGCTGGACCTTCGACGAGGTGCGCCGCGCGGCGCTGACGCTGGCGCGCGATGTGGAGACGCGCGCGCCGAAGCTCGCCTGCAGCAAATGGTGGAAGGAGGAGCGCCACGGCGTGTTCGTCGATTACAACCAGAACGCGAAGGACCGGACGATCGCCGCCGCCTACTCGGTGCGCCCCACGCCGCAGGCGAGCGTATCGGCGCCGCTCGACTGGCGGGAGGTGCCCGATTGCGAGCCGGAGGACTTCACGCTCGCGACGATGCCGAAGCGCTACGAGCGCGTGGGCGACCGGCACGCCGGCATCGATGCCCAGGCATATTCGCTCGAGGCGCTGCTCGAGCTCTTCGAGCGCCAGGGGCAGGGCGATGCGCCATGGCCGCCGCACTACAGAAAGCAGGCGGGAGAGCCGGCGCGCGTGCAGCCTTCGAAGCGGCGCAAGCTACCGGTGATCGAGATCGGCCGTGCCAAGCACCGCGAGGATGCGCTCGCCGGCTTCGAGCGCTGGAAGACGCGCCATCCGCAGGCGGCGGAGCACCTGCAACCGGCCGACGTGCTGGTCGATTCGATGCGCGGACGCTATACGACGTGGACGCGCGTGCGGGTCAATCTCCAGCATGTGCCGGAGCGACTGCGGCCGGCTCAGGAGCCGCTGGATCCCGACGAGAACACCTTCTCGAGCTCGTAGGGCTTGGTAACTTCCAGCTGCTCGTAGCGGCACTCGTCGGGCGGTTTGTCGGGCCGCCAGCGCAGGAAGATCGCGGCATGGCGGAAGCGATCGCCCTGCAGATGATCGTACTTCACCTCGCAGACGCGCTCGGGACGCAGCGGCTCCCACGAAAGATCCTTGCCGGCGCTCCAGCGGCTCTGACCGCCGGGCATGCGGGTCGATTCGGCCGCGGCGCCCGCCCATTCGCGCCACGGATGATCCTTGATCGCGTCCTTGCGCAGCGGCGCCAGCTCTTTCACCAACTGCTTGCGCGTCGCCATGCTGAACGACGACGTCACACCGACATGCTGCAGTACGCCCTGGTCGTCATAAAGGCCGAGGAGCAGCGAGCCGATCGCCTCCTTGCCGGTCTTGTACCAGCGGAAGCCCGCGACCACGCAGTCGGCGCTACGCGCGTGCTTCACCTTGATCATGGCGCGCTTGCCCGGCTGATAGGGCAGCGCGGCCGGCTTGGCGATCACGCCGTCGAGCCCGGCGCCTTCGAAATGCTCAAGCCAATGCTGCGCCTGGTCGCGCTCGAGCGTCATCGGCGTGACATAAACGGGCGAGGCGACGCGGGCGAGCAGCTTTTCCAGGGCGGCGCGTCGCACACGCTGCGGCTCGCTCATCAGGTTCTTGCCGCCGGCGGCGAGCACATCGAAGGCGACGAAGGAAGAGGGTGTTTCCTTCGCGAGCTTGGCGACACGCGATGCCGCCGGATGCAGGCGCAGCTGCAGCGCGTCGAAATCGAGGCCCTGCCGCGTGGCGATGACGATCTCGCCGTCGAGCACGCAGTCCCGCGGGAGGCGCGCGAGCAGTGCGTCGTGCAGCTCGGGGAAATAGCGGTCGAGCGGCCGTGAGTCGCGGCTCTGGATGAAGAGCTGATCCTCGCCTCGGAAGACGAGCGCGCGAAAGCCGTCCCATTTCGGCTCGAACAGCACTTCGCCCGCCGGCGGTAGCTCGTCCGCGAGCTTCGCAAGCATCGGCTCTATCGGCGGTGCGAGCGGGTAGGCGCTTTTCGGCATTTCGCTACGGCACGTAAGTGGCTTGCATGCGGGACATGCTCATCCGGCTGTTACGCGAGGCGCTGTGGGCGCCGGCCGCGGTCGTGCTCCTGGCGTTCGTCCTCGGCCGCCTGCCGGCCGTCGACCTCTGGTGGCTGATGCACGTCGCCGGCGGCGCGGCGGTCGCGTTCTGTTATCTGCGGCTCACCGCGCTCGTCGGCCGGCGCTACGGTCTGGGACATGCGGGCGTGCGTTACGTGGTGGCGTTCGCGCTCGCGTGCAGCACCGCGCTCGCCTGGGAGCTCGCCGAGTTCGCCGTGGACGAGACGACCGGCAGCGACCTGCAGGAAGGGCTGATGGATACGATGAGCGATCTTATGCTGAGCGTGTGCGGGGCGGCGGCGTATCTCGCCTGGCATGCTCTCACTGCGTGGCAAGGGAAAGACGGGCGATGAGCCCCCGCGGCGCGCGCGGCAGGAGCTCCAGCCGCCCGCCGTGCGCGAGCGCGGTGCGCTCGACGATGGCAAGGCCGAGGCCCGAGCCGCCGTGTCCGGAGCGCGAATCGTCCAGGCGAGTGAACGGGCGCTTCAGGCGCTCGACCTCGTTCGGCGGGATGCCCGGCCCCTGGTCGCGCACCTCGATCGACACTTCCGGGCCGCGCGCGAGCGCTTCCATCTCCACCGGCTCGCCGGCGTAGCGAAGCGCGTTGTCGATCAGGTTGGCAATGGCGCGGCGCACCGCCATGCGCGCGAAGCGGAAGCGCATCACCGGGTGGTCGATCAGGCGCACGTCCTTGCCGATGCGCGCATAGTGCTCGGCCAGCTCGCCCAGCACTTCGGTGATGTCGTGCTCGTCCTTCTGCTCGTCGGCGCCGCGCGCGAAGTCGAGGAACTGGCCGATGATGGCATCGATCTCCTCGATGTCGGCGATCATCGCGTCGAGCGCCTGGGCATCGGCGCCGCTCATCTCGAGCGCGAGGCGAAGGCGCGACAGCGGCGTTCTCAGGTCGTGCGAGATGCCGGCGAGCACCATGGCGCGCTCGCGCTCCATGGCCTCGAGATTGGTCGCCATGCGGTTGAAGGCCGAGGCCACCGTGCGGATCTCGCGCGCCCCCTGCTCGGAAAGCGGCTGGTGCGGCTGGCCGCGGCCGAGGCGCATCGCCGCGCGCCGCATCGCCGCCAGCGGACGGGCGATGTTCGAGGCGATGAACCACGCGCCGAGCAGCGCGAGCACCACCACCGCCGCCAGCCAGCCGAGCCACTGCACGCCCACCAGGCCGAGCTCGAAGCGCTCGCGCGGCAGCATGATCCAGAACTCGTCCTCGTCGATGAAGAAGCTGACGAGAAAGCCTTCGTCGCCGTCGCGCGCATAGGCGAAGCGCGTGTCCTCGCCGAGCGCCCGGCGCACCTTCTCGACCACGCGCTCGAGCAGCGGGTCATCGGGCAACGGTTCGGTGTTCTCGGAGGCGGTCACCGGGAAGACGCGCAGCCCCTCGGCCTCGTTCAGCTCGATCAGGAGCTGGCGCCGCCGCTCCGGATCGGCGTTGACCAGCGCCGCGCGCGTCAGGTTGACTGTGCTGACGGTCTGCTGCGCGAGCTCACGCGAGCGCGGCTCGCGCTCGTAGATGCGGTAGATCTCGAACGACGCGAGCAGCGCGGCCACGATCAGCGCGGCGATCAGCAGGAACGCCCGCGCGAACAGCGTCACTTGGCCGGCTGCGAGTCGTCCGGCACGAACACGTAGCCGAAGCCCCAGACCGTCTGGATGTGCTTCGGATGCGCGGGATCCTCCTCCACGATCTTGCGAAGACGCGAGATCTGCACGTCGATCGAGCGGTCGAACACCTCGTACTCGCGGCCGCGCGCCAGCTCCATCAGCTTGTCGCGCGAAAGCGGCTGACGCGGATGCTGCACCAGCACCTTGAGCACCGAGAATTCGCCGGTGGTGAGCGACACGTTCTTGCCGTCGCGCGTGAGCTGGCGCGTCGCCAGGTTGAACTCGAAGGGTCCGAAGCGATGTACGTCGCCCCCGGCCGCGGGCCCGCCCGGCGGGCCGGCGGGCGTGCGCCGCCGCAGCACGGCGTTGATGCGTGCCAGCAGCTCCCTTGGGTTGAAGGGCTTCGGCAGGTAATCGTCCGCGCCCATCTCCAGGCCGACGATACGATCGACATCGTCGCCCTTGGCGGTCAGCATGATGATGGCGGGCGAGACCTGCTGCGCGCGCAGCCGCCGGCAGATGGCGAGGCCGTCCTCGCCCGGCAGCATCAGGTCGAGCACCACGAGGTCGTAGCGCTCGCGCCCGAGCTGCTTGTCCATGCCCTTGGCGTCCGGCACGGCCTTTACTTCGTAGCCCTCGCCGCTCAGGTAGCGCACCAGCAGGTCGCGCAGGCGCTGGTCGTCGTCCACGACGAGGATGCGAGTCTTGAGCTCGGGCATGGAGCAACGGATTGTTACAAAAATTGGACGAGCCGACACCCTTGCGCCGTAACTCCCCGGTAACATCGCCTCGCATGAAGCGCCTCGCCGTCATCATTTCCCTGATGCTTGCGGTTACGCCGGCTATTGCGCAGCGCGGCGAACCCAAGGGCGGCGGCAAGGCGCAAGGCATGAGCAAGGATGAGCGCCAGCGCATGCGCGACGATATGCGGGACTTCAACCGTGATCGCAATCGTCAGGATCGGCCGCAGCAGCGCCAGCTCACGCCGCAGGAACACGAGAAACTGCGCCGCGACATCGAAGGCGCCAACAAGGATCTGCGCCGCTAGGGAGCCGCTGGGCCGCTAGGATTGTTCCCGGCGTTGTAGAAGCTCATCGTGTTCTTCCCTGCCTGCTTTGCCGCGTACATGGCCGTATCGGCATGCTTTAGCAGCGTGCGCGCATCGACCGCGTCGTCGGGCAACACGCTGATACCGATGCTCGCCGTGACGCCGAGCTCCTGCCCGGCGAGCGCGTAAGGCCGGCCGAGCTCCGCGAGCAGCTTCTTCGCCACGATCTCGACCGGCCGCAAGTCCTGCAGGTCTTCCAGCACCACCAGGAACTCGTCGCCGCCGTGGCGCGCGATCAGGTCGCTCGAGCGCAGGTGCTTGCGCAGGCGCTGTGCCGTCTCTACCAGCAGCGCGTCGCCGGTGTCGTGCCCGTGTGCATCGTTGACCTGCTTGAAGCCGTCGAGGTCGATGTAGAGGACGGCGATCTTGCTGCTGCTTCGCCGGCGGGCGCGGTTCACCGCCTGCTCGAGCGAGGCGCCGAGGCTGGTGCGGTTAGCAAGGCCGGTGAGCGGATCGGTGAAGGCGAGCGATGACATGCGCTCGCGCGCGAGCGCCAGCTCGGTGGTGTCCCGGCCGACGCCGCGGTAGCCCTCGAATGCGCCGCTCGCCGTGAAGCGCGGCTCGCCGCTGACGGTAAAGTAGCGCAGGTCCTCGCCGAGGCGACGCGCGAACTCGAAATCGCGCACCGGCCGGTGCTGGTCCATCGCCTGGCGCACCGCCGCCCAGTCAGTCTGCTCCGGGTACGCGGAAGGGATGTCCCACGGCGCTCTTCCGACCACGGCGCGCCCGAGATGCGCCTCGGGGTAATTTTGCCCGTGCACGAATTGCGTGAAGCGGTGCGCGGCATCGGTCTCCCAGAAAAAATCGGAGGAGAGCTGCGTCAGGCTTCGAAAGCGCGCCTCGCTCTCCCGCAGCGACGCCTCGGCGCGCTTGCGCTCGAGGAACTGGCCGATCTGGCTGCCGATCACGCGCGAGGCGGCGAGCAGCCGCGTGTCCGGCTCGCGCAGCTTCGGGCTGCCGAAGCTCAGCACGCCGATCGTGCGGCCTTCCGACACGGCGGCGAAAGTGAAGGCGCCGCGCACGCCGGTGGTCTCGGCGAGCGCCTTCTCGCGAACGCGTGGGTCGGTGCGCGAATCGGCGCTCCAGGCGGCGGTCCCGCGCTGCAGCACCTGGCCGAAGAGGCCTTCGCCGGCGCCGTAGGTCAGCTCGCGTGAGCGCTCGACGAACTCCTGGAACCGCGGCTCGGGCACGCACCAGGCGTCCTGGAAGTGCAGCACACCGGTTGTTTCATCGAGGCGGAAATAGCGGCCGCAGGCCCAGTTCTCCGCATCGCACACCGCGCGGATGACTTCCTTGAGTCCGCTGGCGCCGTCCTCCGCCTGGGCAAGGAGCTGCGCGACACGGTGCTCAAGCCTGAGCAGGAGCTCCTCGCGCTTCTGCGACGTTACGTCACGCCCGACGCCGCGATATCCGGTGAAGCTGCCGCGGGCGGCGAACACGGGCTCGCCGCTCACGTGGATATAGCGGAAGCGGCCGTCCGCCATCTCGGTCCACAGCAGGGCATCGCGGAATGGCAGCCGTGCATCCAGCAGCGCGCGATGCGCTTCCCAGCCGCCCTCGATGGTGAAACTGCCTTCCCAGCGTCGCTTGCCGATGAAGCCGGCGCGCAGCGATTCGTCGCCCTCATCGAAGTACCGGCCTTCGATCCGGGTGAAGCGGTAGTCGGCGTCCTGCTCCCAGTACCAGTCGGACGAAAGATGGGTCAGGCTGCGAAAGCGCGCTTCGCTCTCGCGAAGCTTCGCTTCCCAGTAGGCGTCCCTCGAAGGGCGCATTTTCTGTTTTTGCCTGCCCGGCTTGGGCATCGCCGCTCCCTGTGCCGGGCAAGACTCTACCGCCGACTTTATCTATGCGTCCAGCCGTCAGCTACGGCGCTCCCGCTGGAAGAGGTAGAGGCCGCTGGCAATGACGATCGCCGCGCCAATGCCGACCGCGGCCGGCGGCACGTCGCCAAAGACGAGGTAGCCGAAGATCGCCATGTACAGCACCTGCTGGTACAGAAACGGCGCGATGACCGTGGCCGGCGCATAGCGATGCGCGAGCGCCAGCAGATGATGGCCGACGGCACCGAACACGCCGAGGAGACACGCCACCGTCCACTCGAGCCACGTGTCGGGCCATTCCCAGCGCGCGATGGCGAGCGGCGTCAGCAGCAGCGCGGCGCCCACCGCGGGCAGATACTGGATGGTCTCGGGGGACTCGTACGCCGCGAGCCGCCGGGTCATCAGCATGAAGAGTGCGTACAGCACCGCATTCACGAGCGAGCCGAGCATCGCCGGATGGAAGCCGGCGGACCCCGGCCGCACGATGAAGAGCACGCCGGCAAAGCCGACGAGGATCGCCGCCCAGCGCGCCGCATCGCGCCGTTCGCCGAAGAACACGGCGCCCAGCACGGCGATGATGATCGGCACGGTGAAGAAGATCGACGAGGTGACGGTGAGCTGCAGGTACTGCAGCGCCCAGAAGTTGATGCCGGTCATGGCGATGAACATGAGCGCGCGCAGCGCGTGCCAGCGCCAGTAGCGCGTCACGACCAGGCGCCGACCGCGCAGCGGCAGGAGCACGGCGCCCGCGACGATCGCGTGCATCACGAAGCGCAGCCACACCACCATGATCACCGGCATGCTGCCGACCAGCCACTTGGCGCTGCCGTCGAGCAGCGTGAAGAGCACGTAGGCGCCGGAGACCAGCCCGATGCCGATCAGGCGGTTCCGCGCACTGTCGGCGTGCAGCACTCAGGTCTTGGGCGCGAGCCCGGCGAGATACGCCTGGAGCGGAAACTCGCTGCCGTCGGGCGCTTCGAGGCGCGCGCCTTCCGAAGCGAGCTGCGAGAGAAGCTTCAGCACCAGGGAGCACGCGAGCCAAAGCGCATGGAACGAATCCACGCCGCGCACATCGAGCGGCTCCTTATGCAGCGGTTTGAGCTGCACGCGCGCGACCCACTGGCCGTTGTCATCCTGGAACGGCGGCCGGATGGTGGCGGAGAGCTCGACACACTTGCCATCCGGTAGCACGGCCACGACCGCGAGCTCGGCGGCGAGCGGCTTCACCATGGGATCGGCGAGCCGTCGTAGGAAAAGAACCGGC
>JAEKLK010000010.1 GCA_019509895.1 Betaproteobacteria bacterium
GACCGTCCCTATTTTCTTTGGGTAGCGCGCAGCCGCTCCGCGTACGGCTCCGAGAGCGGCACCAGCAGCGGATCGTTGTTCGCATTCAATGCGCCGAGCACGTGGTCGCCGATCGCCGGCCGCGCGATCTTGCAGACGCCCCACAGCTTCGCCGGAACGTCCAGCGTCGCGGTCTTGACGTTCGCCGGACCCTTGAAGGTATCGCTCACCGCGAGCGATACCACATCGATGTCTCCCCGTTGCTCGACCTGGGTCACGTCCCCCGCCACCAGGACCGCGGCCCATTCGTACCAGCCCTGCGGCGGCGTATCTTTCGCGAAGAGACAGGTGGCCTGCGCCGCCGGCAGCATGAGCGCGAGGAGAAGAAGTGCAAGGAGTCGCATGCCGGGCAAGCATAGAATGGCGAGCGGCTAACAACAAAGGCAAAAGGAGACAGCCATGATCCACCGCCTGCTCATCGTGACGATGCTCGCCGGAGTGCTTTGCGCCTGCGCCTCCCCCGACCCGAACTCGCAAAACCCGGCGCTGCCCTCGGAAACGTATTCCGCCTCGATGCCACCGACCGGCTCCTACGTCGAAGCGCCGGTGCCGTCGCTGGACTCCACGCGCAAGGTGAACGAGCAGGATTGCCGCCAGCCAATCGACCTAAAGGCCGGCAACCTGCGCTGCAAGTAGTCCTGGCAGTCGTCCCCGCGAAAGCGGGGACCCAGTCTTCTTTTAGCCGTTGAAACGAGATCCCCGCCTTCGCGGGGACGACAGATTCATTTGAGCCGGCCGAGATCAGGCATGACGATCGGCCGCGCCGTCTCGAAGGCGCGTGCCGCACGCAACACCAGCGCATCGGCGTAGCGCGACCCGACGAGATGCAGGCCGACCGGCAGTCCATCCTTCGTTAGCCCGCAGGGGATCGACGCGGCAGGCTGCTGCGTCAGGTTGAACGGGAAGGTGAACGGCGTCCAGTCGATCCAGCGTGACTTTCCCGGCGGGAATTCCAGACCGGCGTCGAACGCGGCCACCGCGAGCGTCGGCGTCACCAGCAGGTCGTAATCGCGGTGGAAGAGATTCATGTGCGTGCCGAGCGCGCCGCGCTTCATCTGCGCGTCGAGCAGTTCGTATGCGGTGATCTTCGCGCCCTGCTCGGCGACCTCCAGCAGGCCAGGGTCGATCAGCTTCCGCTTCTCCGCCGGGATGGAATTCACCAGCATCGCCGAGCCCGAGAACCAGTGCGTGCGGAAGATGGCATCGGGGTTTTGGAATCCCGGGCTCTTCTCTTCAATCGTGGCGCCGAGATCGCGAAAGACGTTCACCGCCTTGCGCACGATGTCGGCGACCTCGGCATCGACCTTGGCATAGCCGAGATCCGGCGAGTAGGCGATGCGAAGGTCGGTGATGCCCTCGTCGAGGCCGAAGCGCCAGTCGCGCCGCTCGCAGGGCAGCGCCTGCCAGTCCCGCGCATCCGGCAGCGCGAGCACGTTGAGCATCAGCGCCGCGTCGGTGACGCTGCGGGTCATCGGCCCGAGGTGCGCCACCGTGCCGAAGGGCGAAAGCGGCCACGCGGGCACGCGCCCGAACGAGGGCTTCAAGCCGAAGAGCCCGGTGAAGCTGCACGGGATGCGGATCGAGCCCCCGCCGTCCGTGCCGAGCGCGAGCGCGCCCATGCCGGCGGCGAGCGCCGCGGCGGCGCCGCCGGAGGAGACGCCCGGTGTCTTCTTCGGATTCCACGGGTTTCGCGTCACGCCGGTGAGCGCGCTGTCAGTGACGCCCTTCCAGCCGAATTCGGGCGTCGTCGTCTTGCCGAGCAGCACCGCGCCGTGCTCGCGCAGGCGCGCAGTCGCGGGCGCGTCGTCGTTCCATGGGCCCTTCGGGTCGACGGTCTTCGAGCCGCGCAGGGTCGGCCAGCCCTTCGTCAGGATGATGTCCTTGATCGACACCGGCACGCCGTCGAGCAGCCCTTTCGGCTGGCCGGCGAGCCAGCGCGCCTCGGATACCTTCGCATCGTCGAGCGCGTGCTCGGACACCAGGTTGAACGCGTTCAGCACCGGATTGAGCCGCTCGAGGCGCTCGAGCACCGCACGTGTCACGTCGACGGGCGACAGCTCATGCTTGCGATAAGCGTCGAGAAGCTGTGTTGCGCTCAGCGCGCAGAGGTCCGTGCTCATGCGGCGGCAGGGTACAGGCTTTGCGCGGTGCGCGAGAAGATCCATTCGCGCTCGGCCGGCGTGCGCTCGGCGAGCGCGGCGCGTGCCTCGGCGAACAGCACCGGCAGCGCGCCTTCCGAGGCGGGATAGTTCGAGCCCCAGGCGATGCGCTTCATGCCGAAGGCGTCGATGACGCGCTCAAGGAAGCTCGGCGGCGTCGCCCGGCCCTGGCGCGCGTCGCGCACGTTGTGCGTCGTCAGCTTGAGATACAGGTTCGGGTAGCGCGCCAGGCCGAAGAGGCTTTGCGCCTTGGCGTACGGCGGCCCGTCGTCGACCACCGGGCGTGCCATGTGGTCGAGGATTATGCGTGCGGCCGCGAAGCGCTCCAGCACCGCGGCAAGCTGGCCCAGCGCCGGCGCCCGCAGTTGCACGCAGACCGGCAGAGCTTCCTGCACCGCGCATTGCCACGCCGGAAAGGCGCGCGGGTCGTCGAGCCGCACTTCTTGCTGGATGGTGTGGCCGGCGATGAAGACGCGCAGGCCCGCGAAGCCGCGCCGCTTCCAGTTGCGGATGCGCTCGGGCGCCTCGGGCTCCATCATGTCGACCGAGAAGACGCCGGCGAAGCGCCGCGGATGCACGGCGACGCTGTCGGCGACATACGAGCTGTCGTACCCGTAGCAGGTCGATGCCTGCACCAGCACCGCGCGCTCGACGCCGGCGGCATCCATCGCCGCGAGCATCTGCTCGGCGCTCACCGGCCGCGTCTCGGACCAGTCGGACGTGCGGCCGCCGAGTGGCGAGCGCGGATAGCGCCGCGTGTCCCGAGAAATGATATGCGGATGGATATCGATGACGCCGCTCATTCGGTGCGGCCGACGATCTTCACCACCTTGGCCATCGCTTCGTAGTCGTCGCGGATCAGCTTGCCGAACGCTTCGCGACTCAGCGGCCGCGGCTCGACGCCCTGGCTCGCGAGGCGCTGGAGGATCACAGGATCTTTGAGCAGGCCCGACACCGCGGCGTTGATGCGCTCGATAACCGGCTGCGGCGTGCGTGCCGGCGCCAGCAGCCCGAACCACGACTCGAAGGCATAACCCGGCACCGTCTCCGCGATCGCGGGGACCTGCGGCAGGAACGGCGAGCGCTTCGGCGAGGTGACGCCGAGCAGGCGGATGCGCGCGTCGTGCGCGAAGGGCATGGCGCCGACGTTCGGCACGATGAGCGCGTGCGAGCGGCCGGCCAGCACATCGTTGGTGGCGTCCTGCGTCGACTTGTACGGGATGTGCACCATCTCGACGCCGGCGAGCTTCGCGAAGTACGCCATCGCCAGGTGGCCCGAGCTGCCATGGCCGGGGGAGGCATAGTTGAGCGCACCGGGGTGCGACTTGACGTAGCTCACGAGCTCCGCGACTGTGCCCACGGGCAGCTTGGCGCTCGTCATCAGCACGTAGCTCTGTATGCCGATGTTCGCCACCGGCTCGAAATCCCTGATCGGGTCGTACGCGGGGGTTGGTGCGAGCAGCGCCGTGGCGCTATGGCTCGAGGCGGCGAAGAGCAGCGTGTGGCCGTCGGGCGGCGCCCTCGCGACGCTCGCGGTGCCGACGGCGCCGCCGGCACCGGGGCGATTCTCGACGATGATCGTCTGCTCGAGCGCCGCGGCCAGTTCGCCGCGGAAGGTGCGCGCCAGGATTTCGCGCGCGCCGCCGGCGGCAAACGGCACGACGATGCGCGTGATCTGGCCGCCCGCCTGCGCAAACGCTCGCGGCGCGCAGACGGCGCCGAGCAGCGTCACGACGACGTCGCGGCGACCGATAGTCACTGTCCGTGTTTTCTGTCTGCCTTGGCGCGCTCGAGCGCCTTTTCGCGCCACATCGGCCATGCGCGCTTGTAGTCCTGCACCCCGACCGACGCTTTCACCTCGCCGTCGTCCAGGTAGGTGATCCTGTCGGAGAGCGCCATGGCCTGCATCTGCAGCTGCGCGCTCTGCTCGAGATAGACGCTGCGGCCGACTGCCCGCGCGATGTTCTCGCCGACCACCACCGCGCCGTGGCCGCGCATGAGCGACGCCGGGCTCTTGCCGAGCGTTCTTGCGAGCGCGGCGCCGAGCTTCGGCGTTTTCACCAGCAGGTCGGTGCCCTTCTCGACATCGCGGATCTCGAAGTTCGGCACGCCATCGCCGATGAAGGACGCCATGTGATAGATCGGCCGCATCGGCACGCCGGTGACGCTGAACGGAATCACCGAAGGCGAATGGTTGTGAACCACCGCCATGACGTCCGGCCGCGCCTTGTAAATCTCACCATGGATGAAGCGCTCGCGCACCGATTCCCGGCCGCGCGCGTCGAGCGGATTGGAATCGAGGTCGTACTCCATGAGATCGTCGACCTGCACGACCTCGGGGGCGAGCGAGCGCGCGATGACGTAGCGCTGCGGATTCGACGGCGATCGGATGCTTACATGGCCGTAGGCGTCGATCACGCCGTACTGGGCCAGGATGCGATACGCCGCCACCAGGTCGTCGAGGTGTTCCATGTCAGTCCGCCTTTATGCCTGCCGCCTTTACGACGCGAGTCCAGTTGGCCAGTTCGCGCTGCACCCGTTGACCGAGCACTTCCGGCGTGCCGCCCGCCGGATCGAGGCCCTGTCTTGCGAGCACGTCGCGCACATCTGATTCTTTGAGCAGCTCATTCACGTCCCGGTTCACACGCGTGACGATCGCCGCCGGCGTCCCGGCCGGGGCGAACATCGCATACCAGGTCTCGACCTCGAGGTCGGGCGCGCCGGCTTGCTCGAGCGTCGGCACCTCCGGAAAGGCTTCCGCGCGCTTCGCGCTCATGACCGCCAGCATGCGCAGCCGCCCGTTTTGCACGTGCGGCGCGACCGTTTGCAGGGCGGAGACCATCGCCTGCACGTGCCCGCCGACCAGGTCCGATATGGCGCCCGCCGCGCCTTTGTAAGGCACATGCACGATATCCATGCCGGTCTCGAGCTTCAGCAACTCCATCGCCAGATGCTGCGGCCCGCCGTTGCCCGGCGACGAGTAGTAGAGCTTCCCGGGCTGCGATTTCACGAGCGTGATGAACTCGCGCATATTCTTCGCCGGCACCTGCGGATTGATGTAGACGCCGAGCCCGCCGGTGGCGAGGAGCGCGATCGGCGCGAAGTCCTTCACCGGGTCGAACGGCGCCGGCTTCAGCGCCGGATTGGTGGTGAACGATGTGGCAGTGAGGAGCAGCGTGTAGCCATCCGGCGACGATTTCGCCGCCGCATCGGCGCCGATATTGCCGGTGGCGCCGGCCTTGTTGTCCGTGACCACCGCGGCCTTCCAGCGCTCGCCGAGCTTGGGGCCGAGCACGCGCGCGAGGATGTCGGCGCCGGTGCCGGGCGTATAGGGAACGATGATGTGCACGGGCCGGCTGGGCCAGGGGTCCTGCGCCGCGCCCGCGGTCGCCACCAGCGCCAGGATCAGGGCGGCCGTGCGTTTCATTCGGTGCGTTCCATTCGCCTATTATGGAAGCATGAGCGCGTCCCGGCTGGTGCTGAACGATCCGCAGGCCCAGCGTTTCGAAATCAATCGCGCAGCGCTCGTCGACCCGGCGATCTTCGCCGCCGAGAAAGAGCGCATCTTCGAGCGCTGCTGGCTCTACGTCGGCCACGAGTCCGAAGTGCGCGCGCCCGGCGACTTCTGCACGCGCAGCGTGTGCGGCCGGCCGCTGATCCTCTGCCGCGATAGCGAGAACGCGCTGCGCGTGTTCCTGAACACCTGCCGCCATCGCGGCACGGTCGAGTGCCGCGAGGTGAGCGGCAATTCGCAGCGCTACACCTGCTTCTATCATGGCTGGACCTATGACCGCGATGGCCGGCTCTATGCCGTACCCGGCCAGAGCGCCTATCCGCCGAACTTCGACCGCGCGAAGCTCGGCCTCATGGAGCCGCCGCGCGTCGAGCACTACCGCGGCTTCGTCTTCCTCAACTTCGACGCCAACGCAGCGCCGCTGCAGGAGTATCTCGGCCGCGCGACCGAGTACATCGACCTCGTGCTCGACCAGTCGCGCTCGGGCCGCATGGAGGTGATCCAGGGCACCCAGGAATACGACATCCGCGCGAACTGGAAGCTCCTGGTCGAGAACAGCTTCGACGACTACCACCTGCTCACCACGCATGCCACGTGGCTCGACTACCTCAAGAATTCCGGCGTCGAAGTAAAGCGTCCGGAGAAGGGACACGTCCTGCCGTCGCACGGCCTGGGCAAGGACCTCGGCAGCGGCCACGGCACGACCGACAACGTCAACTTCCGCGGCCGGCCCGTCGCCGCGTGGATCCCGATCTACGGCGAAGAGGCGAAGCCCGAGCTCGCGCGCATCCGGCAGGAGCTCGAGCAGCGCCTCGGCGAGGCGCGCGCCAAGCGCGTCGCCGACACCAATCGCAACCTGCTCATCTTCCCGAACCTGGTCCTGCTCGATGGTTCCTCGGTCTCGGTGCGTAGCTTCCAGCCTCTCGGCCCCGACCGCATGCGCGTTCGTGCCTGGGCGCTCGGACCGGTGGAAGAAACGCCGCTCGCGCGCCAGGTGCGCCTCGACAGCTTCCTCACCTTCTACGGCCCGGGCGGCTTCGCCACGCCCGACGACATCGCCGCGCTCGAGGCGGTGCAGGAAGGCCTTGGCACCTACAAGGAAGTCCAGTGGTCGCCGCTCACCCGCGGCATCGCCAAGGAAGGCGAGCAGCTCAACACCGACGAGGCGCACCTGCGTGCCTTCTGGGTGCAATGGGCGAAGCTGATGGGCGCATGAAGCTCGAATCCACGTTCGTCGTTCTGCATCCGGACCAGTCGGCCACGCCGATCGAGTTCACGCCGGCCATGTTCGAAGAGCTCAATCGGCGCTTCGACGGATTCGAGGGCCGCGTACTGGTCTCGTGCTTTGCCTTCGACTCGGATTGGGCGGAATGGGAACGCCATCCCGCCGGCGACGAGATCGTCTACCTGCTGGCGGGCCGCGTTCGGTTCCTCTTCGAAGGCGAACGCGCGATCGAGCTGCGCGAGCCGGGTGAGTTCGCCATCGTGCCGAAAGGCACCTGGCACACGGCCAAGACCACGGTGGCAACGAAAATGCTGTTCGTCACGCCCGGTGCCGGAACGGAGCACAAGCCGGTTGGCTGAGGCAACGCGCGCTGAGGTCGAGGACTTCCTCTACCAGGAAGCGGCGCTGCTCGATGCCTGGCGTCTGGACGAGTGGCTCGCGCTCTTCACCGAGGACGCGACCTATCGCGTGCCCTCCAACGACGCGCCGCAGTCCGATCCGAAAAACGCGCTATTCACCATCGCCGACGACATCCGCCGCATCCGCGCCCGCGTCGCCCGACTCAAGGATCCCCATGCGCACGCCGAGTCGCCGCATTCGCGCACGCGGCGTCTGATCTCCAACGTGCGCATCGTCGAGCGCTCGCCACTCAAGGTAGAAGCGAATTTCGTCATCTATCGCTTCCGTGCCAATGACGACGTGCGCGTATACGTCGGCCGCTACCGCTATACGCTCGAAGCGCACGACGGTAAATTCAAAATCCGGGCGCGCGCAGCGATTCTCGATTCAATGGAACTCGCGTCGCTCGGCACGGTCAGCTTTATCCTCTGACCCGCGTCGGCCTGATCTCCGATACGCACGGCCTGCTGCGAGCCGAGGCTTTACGGTTCTTGCGCGGCGCCGCGCACATCATCCATGCCGGCGACATCGGCGATCCGGCGATCCTCGAAGCGCTGCGCAACATCGCGCCCGTGATCGCGGTGCGCGGCAATAACGATCGCGATCGCTGGGCGCGGGCGGTACCCGAGCGGACGGAGGTAAAGATCGATGCGGTGGCGATCTACGTGCTGCACAATGTCGCGGAGCTGGACTTCGACCCGCAGGGCAGGTACCGCGTGGTTGTGGCGGGCCATTCGCACAAGCCGATGATCGAGGAGCGTGACGGCGTGCTGTACGTCAATCCCGGGAGTGCTGGGCCGCGGCGCTTTTCGCTGCCCATCGCGCTCGGCGAGCTGCGCATTTCGGGGAAAAGCGTGCGGGCCCGCATCCGCACCCTGGAGGTGAA
>JAEKLK010000357.1 GCA_019509895.1 Betaproteobacteria bacterium
GTGGCTGGCCGAAAGGCGAATACGACTGTGCAGCTGCATCGCTCCAGCTTTTCTTCGAACTACTCCAGGTTCCAGCTCTCCCGAGCCGTAGCCACGGCCTGCGCATACGCAAGGACGTAGACCTCCGGCTCGACGCCTCCCGGCGCGAGGACGAGCGACGAGGCCCAGTTGCAGCCCGCCTCGTCCGGCCGATCGAGGGGCGTCACGTCGATCACCCGCACGTGCTCGCAGCCCTCGTAGGACTGCATCAGGCGCGACAGGCGCGCGAGCAGCTCGAGGCGCGAGACCACCTGCCGCTGCACGTCGGCGGCGTCGAAGAAGACGTCGCCGTTGAAGGTGGCTTCGGGATCGTCGTGAGGATCGAGCGGAACGCTCATGGGTGAAGCGATTTTAGCGAACGCTCTACCGCGCCTGACAAGGGAATCCCGCCGAGTCCGCAAACGAAGCTCGAGCGGCGTGGCGCGCTTGAATTGTGACGAAGCGTGAGCGTGCCGGTATGCTCGGAGCGCCGATTAGCCACGCCAAATTCCGTACTTAGTACGAAATTATTTGCCGGTTGAGGTTAAATGGACGCCCGGGAGAACTCATGCGCCGCTTGCTCGCCGTTGCGCTGCTCGTTATCGCATTGCCCGCCGCATTGCCCGTCTTGGCGCAGTCGTATCCGTCGAAGCCGATCCGCTTCATCGTCGGCTTCCCGCCCGGCGGCTCGGCCGACCCGACGGCGCGCCTGATCGGGGCGGCGCTCGCCGAGCAGCTCAACCAGTCGGTCGTGATCGAGAACCGACCCGGCGGCGACAGCGCCATCGGCGCGGAGTACGTCGCCCGCCAGGCGCCCGACGGCTACACCATCTTCTTCGGCTCGAACAGCGCCATGACGGCGGCGGTGTCGCTCCGCAAGACACCGCTCTACGACCCGCTCAAGGACTTCACGCCGATCGCGCTCGTTGGCCGCGCCACCTTCTTCTTCCACGTGCATCCCGACGTGCCGGCGAAGTCGCTGCAGGAATTCATCAGTTACGCGCGCGCCAACCAGGGCAAGCTCAACTACGGGACCGGCAACCCCCTCTCGATCCTCGCCATGGCGCAGTTCATGAACGCGACCGGCGTGCAGATGGTGCACGTCCCCTACAAGGGCGAAGGCCCGCTGACCCCGGACCTGATCGCCGGCCGCGTGCAGGCGACCATCCTCTCCAACCCGGCCGGCATCCAGCTCGCTAAAGACGGCCGCCTGCGCGTGCTCGGCGTGCTCGCCGACCGGCGCAGTGCCGTCCTGCCCGACGTGCCGACGTTCGTCGAGGCCGGCGTGCCGCAGGTCACCATCCGCCAGTGGGCCGGCGTCTACGGCCCGGCGAAAATGCCGCGCGAGATCGTCGAGCGCCTGAGCAAAGCGCTGAACGCCGTGGTCAAGCGCCAGGACGTGATCGAGCGCATGCAAAGCTACGGCTACGTCGCCGACAGCTCGACGCCGCAGCAGCTCCTGGAGATCAACCGCGACGACCTGGCGCTCTGGCGCAAGCTCATCGCCGAGGCCGGCATCGCGCTCGACTGACGCCGCAATTTCGTACTTCGTACGAAATATTTGCCGCGATTTGAATGCCGCTTCTCACTCTCGCCAACGCCGAGCTCGCCTTCGGCGACCTGCCGCTCCTCGACCGCGCCGCGTTTGCGCTGGAGGAGCGCGAGAAGATCGGCCTCATCGGCCGCAACGGCACCGGCAAGTCCTCGCTCCTGGGCGTGCTCGCCGGGACCGTGGCGCTCGAAGATGGCGAGCTCAAGGTACGCGAGGGTGTGCGCATCGTCCTCGTGCCGCAGGAGCCCGCGTACCCCGAATTCGGGGACGGAGCCCGAACTCCCGCGCACAAGCTGGCCGAGTACCAGCAGCGCCTCGCCGTCGACCCGGCCCTCGATCCCGCGCGCGCCTCGGGTGGCGAGCGAAAGCGCGCCGCGCTCGCGGCGGCCTTTGCGCAGGAGCCCGACGTCCTCCTGCTGGATGAGCCGACCAACCACCTGGACATCGACGGCATCCTGGCGCTCGAAGCGCTGCTGCTGCGCGCGCCGGCCGCCATCTTCGTCACGCACGACCGCACCTTCCTCGATCGCGTCGCGACGCGCATCCTCGAGCTCGACCGCGGCCGGCTCCTCTCCTTCCCCGGCAACTACGGCGCGTACGAAAGGCGCAAGAGCGCGCAACTCGCGGTCGAGGCCGTGGTGCACGCCAAGTTCGACAAGTTCTGGGCGCAGGAAGAGGCGTGGATCCGCAAGGGGATCGAGGCGCGCCGCACGCGCAACGAAGGCCGGGTGCGGCGCCTCGAGCACCTGCGCGACGAGCGGGCCGCGCGTCGGGCGCGCTCGGGCAACATCAAGCTCGCGATCGGCGAGGGCCAACGCTCCGGCCGCCTGGTGGCCGAGCTGGCGGGCGTCGGCAAATCGTACGGCGAACGCACGCTCGTCAGGGACCTCGATCTCATCATCAGCCGCGGCGACCGCGCCGGCCTGATCGGCCCGAACGGCGTGGGGAAGACCACGCTAGCCCGCCTACTTCGACCAGCTGCGCGCCGTGCTGGATCCCGAGAAGACGGTCGCCGACACCATCGCGCCGGGCGCCGACTGGGTCGACCTCCCGGGCGGCCGCAAGCACGTCATGAGCTACCTGAGCGACTTCCTCTTCCCGCCGCGCCGCGCAAACGCCAAGGTGGCGATGCTCTCCGGCGGCGAGCGCAACCGCCTGCTTCTCGCACGGCTCTTCGCGCGCCCGGCCAACGTGCTCGTCCTCGACGAGCCGACCAACGACCTCGACATCGAGTCGCTCGAGCTGCTGGAAGCTGCGCTGCAGGACTACACCGGCACCCTGCTCCTCGTCTCCCACGACCGCGCCTTCCTCGACAACGTCGTCACCCAGACTCTCGTCGCCGAAGGCAATGGCCTGTGGAAGGAGTACGCCGGCGGCTACACCGACTACGTCGCGCAGCGCGCCTCTTCCGTCCTCGCCCCCCTGACAAGGGGGGTGGCCCGCGAAGCGGGCCGGGGGGTGTCTTCGCGTGAGAAGAGCACGAAGCTGACCTACAAGGAAACCCGCGAGCTCGAATCTTTGCCGCGGGAGATCGAAACGCTCGAAGCCGAGCAGCGCGCGCTCTACGCGCGCATGCACGAGCCCGACTACTACCGCCAGCCCCCCGACGTCCTGCGCGCCGACCGCGAGCGCACCGACGAGATCGAGCGCCTGCTCATGGAGAAACTCGAGCGCTGGGAAGCGCTGGAAGCCAGGCGATCCTGACTCTGTACGAAATATTTCGTACTTCGTACGAAATTATTTTGTTCAGTTTGTTTAGTGCGCGAGCGGATCCGGCCGCAGCTGGATCTTGATCGCCTTCGGCAGGTTCTCCTTGCCGCCCTCGAGGTGGAAGTTGACGCGCGTGCCGGAGGTGGTCCAGAGGCCGCGCCCTTTCCAGCCGGTGGCCGGGTCGTCGATGCGCCCATCGACGTTCTTGGGGAAGAGTCCCGACGGATACGGCAAGCGCAGCGTCACGAACTTGCCGTCGACGAACGGCATGATCGAGTCTGAGCCGTTGCCCATGGCGATCGGCACGTCGCGCCCGAGGCCGAGCACGTCGAAGCGGTCGACCCACACGTAGTAGCTGATCTCGGCGCTGCCGGGATCCTTTACGTCGGGGAGCTGCGGCCCGGGGAACGGGTGCAGCGTCCAGCCCTCGGGGCAGTGTCTTCCGGTCGCGGTCGGCCCGTTCAGCACCTTGCACTTGCGGCGGTCGAACTCGCCGAGGTGCCCGCTCGAGAGCGCCACCCAGTAGACGCCGTTCGAGTCGATGTCGCCGCCGCGCGGCCCGTAGCCGGGCAGCGGCGGCTCATACACTTCCGTCAGCGCGGTATTGATCGGATCGGATCCCGGCACCAGGCGAAGGATCTGCCCCGGATAGCCGATCACCGTGCCCCACACGGAGCCATCGTTCAGGTCAGGCGCGATCGCGTACGGGTTCAGCATCACCTGCTTGTCGCGCTTCGGATCCAGCGGCTGGTCGTGCGCGACGTAGTCGCTCCGCTTGCCATCCCCATTGGTGTCGAGGATGAGCGGCGTCCACGCCTGCGAGGCGCGCTCGTCCTTCGTGGCATCGTACTTCTTCACGTCGAGCCAGCCGATCACGCCCGGCCCGACCACGCCGGCGCTCGTCCAGAGCACGCCGTTCTTGTCGAAGTTGAGGTGATGCGTCGGGAAGCAGGTGCGGATCAGCGCCCACTCGGCCTTCCACGGGTCGTACATCCCGAGATGGCGGTTGGCGCCGCCGTTCAGCGGAAACGCCTTCGCCGCCGGATGATCCGAGCCCGCCTTGCACCAGTCGGGATTGGCATCCGGGCTGATGCGCGAGGTGTACCAGGTGCGCGCACGCTCATCCATCATCGGGTTGTGGTTCAGCGTGCGGCCTTCCCAGTAGGGCTTGTCGCCCCAGTACGCCGAAGGACCGAAGGGCAGCGACTTCACCGAAGGCGTGTTCGCATCGCGCACCGGATGCGGCAGGTCGATCGCGCGGTGGGTGCGCGGGTCGAGCACCGCGACGATGTCGGTCGAGTCCTCCGGCGACGCGTACACCGCGCCGCCCGGGTTCACGCGCGGGTTGCGCCGGTCCGTCGACACCAGGTCGTGCAGGTAGAACTGCGGATGCAGGTAGTCCCACATCGTGATGACCAGGTTGCGCTCGAGCCCCTGCGGCCGCGCCGGCCGGTCGAAGGGCAGCTCCCCCTTGGCGATGCGGCTCGTCCAGTCGGCGAAGTTGGCGATCGCTCGCTCGCCGTCGAGCCGGCTGATGTCGCGCGCCATGAGCGCCTGCGCGCT
>JAEKLK010000011.1 GCA_019509895.1 Betaproteobacteria bacterium
AAGGCGCTCTTCAATGACGGCTTCAACTACGTCCTGCACGGCAACAGCCAGAAGGGGCTCGACATGATGCAGCAGGCGATCAAGACCGGCGCCGGCTTCCGGCGTCCGGATCACGGCAAGCTGCAGCTCGGCTACGCCTATCACATCGCCGGTCAGAACGACAAAGCGGTGCAGACGTTCAAGAGCGTGCAGGGGACCGACGGCGCCGCCGCACTCGCTCGCCTCTGGGTAATTCGCCTCGGCAAGACGACCTGATCAGTCGTGCCGGTGCCGCTCGCGGTGCCGGTGTCATTGCCGCACCGGCGTAGCCGCTAGCCGGCAAGCTCCTCGGTCACGCTCTCAGTAAGGCTTGGCGCGCGCGCCTCGTCCAGCGACCGCAGCCCGAGGAGCGGCGACGCCCAGGCAACCAGCAGTACGAGCGCCATGGCGCCGACGCCGGTGAGCAGCATCGTCGCGCGCAGTCCCGCATGGTTGCCGATCCAGCCGCCGGCGAGGCCGCCGAGCGGCGCGGTGGCGACCGTGAGGCAGATCATGGTCGCGGTGACGCGCCCGAGCAGCGCATCGGACGTAACCGCCTGGCGCAGCGTCAGGTAGTTGATGAAGAAAACCATGCCGCTGAAGTCGAGGATCGCAAGGCCGGCGCCGAAGACCAGTGAGCCCACGAGCGGGCCACCGCTCGCGGCCGCCATGACGAGCCAGCCGATGCCGGTACCCAGCATGCCGAGCAGCATGGTCGGACCGAAGCCGAGGCGGCGATTGAGCGGCTCGACGGCACCGGCGGCGGCGAGCGAGCCGACGCCGGCCAGCATCCACAGCGCGCCGACATGACCTGCGGAGAAGCCGAGCTCGCGTGCGGCGAACAGCACGCCGATGGCGAGATAGGCGTGCCTGAACACCTGCCAGAGCGCGAGCGCCCAGGCGAGCGCGCGCAGCGTCGTGTTGCGCCAGATGGCGCCCAGCCCTTCGCCGATCTCGGCGGCGATGTTGCGCGCCGCCATCTTCGGCGCGTCGCTCGCGCGCGGCTCGATGCCGCGCAGCACCACCGCCGAGACGAAGAACGCGAGCGCATCGAGCAGGATGGCGAACGGCGCGCCGAGCCAGTGGATAAGCGCGCCGGCGAGTCCGGGGCCGATCAGCTGCGACGCTGAATCGCTGACACCGATCTTGGCGTTCGCCTCCACCAGCCGCTCGCGGCCGACGCGCTCGGTCATGAACACCTGGTAGGCCGGCCAGCCGATCACCGCGCCGGTGCCGAGCAGGAAGCCGACGGCGTAGAGCACGCCCATCGACAGCAGGCCGAGCCACGCCGCGAGCGGCACCGCGAGCAGCGCCACACCGCGCGCGATATCGGAAAGGACGATGATCGGCAGCTTCGGCGCGCGATCGACCAGCACGCCGGCGAACAAGCCGAAGAGCGCGAAGGGCGCCGCTTCCAGCGCGGTCAGCACGCCCATTTCGAACGCGCTCGCGTCGAGCAGCAGCGCGCCGGTGAGCGGCAGGGCGAGGAACGTCACCTGGCCGCCGAAGTGCGTGATGGTGAGCGAGGTCCACAGGCGCACGAAGTCACCGTTGTGCCACAGCCCCCCGAAGGCACGGGCCGGATTCAGTTGCCGCATCAACTTCGTCATTCTTCTTTCCCATGCGCGAATGCGCATCGCGCGTGCGCGAAGCGGGAAGCAATCGGCTTGTGGCCTTCGTCCCGCCTCGAGATTCCCGGCGGGCGATCGGCCCGCGGGTCAGCCTATGCTGCTAGGGATGCACGCACGGCAGTCTTCCGGGCGGCGCGGTTCATCGGCGGTCTGTGCGTGCTCGAAAGGGGGCGCGCAGTATAGCGAGGCGCGCAGGCGCCGGCAATTGTGAAGAAGCGGTGAAGAATGGGCCGCAGGGCCCCTTCTGCGATTGATCGGACGCAGGCGCCGCCGCACGATGCTCGCCGTGAAGGCCGGCATCGCTCTCAAGTTCTTTCTCGCCATCCTGCTCGCCGCCGCCGTGGCGGCGGCGGCGATGGCGATCGCCACGCGCTCGAGCTTCCAGTCCGGCTTTCTCGGCTACCTCAACCAGGTCGACGCGCAGCGCCTCGACGAGCTCGCCGGGCGCCTTGCGAGCGAGTACCGCCGCAGCGGCAACTGGGACTTCGTGCGTGATGACTACGCCAAGCTGCGCGCGCTCGCACTGCCGGCCCCCACGGTGCCGCGCCTCGCGCTGATCGATGCCAAGGGCGACACCGTGCTCGGCAATGCCGAGCTTGCGGCCGAAGGCGCCGTGAAGCCGGTGCAGGTCGACGGCCATACGGTCGGCTGGATCGCGCGGGCGCCGCTTCGCCGCCTGTCGACCGCGGCGGAGGTCACTTTCCAGCAGGAGCAGCTGCGCAGCGCCTGGGTGATCGCGGCGCTCGCGGTCGTGCTGGCCGCAGCCCTGGCGCTCGTGCTCGGGCGCGCATTCGTTACGCCCGTGAAGCGCGTGGCCGAGGCGACGCATCGCCTGGCTGCCGGTGACTACGCGACGCGGGTGCCGGTGCGTTCACGCGACGAGCTCGGCCGCCTCGCGGCCGACTTCAACCGGCTCGCCGAAACGCTGGAGCACAACGAGACCCTGCGCCGGCGCTTCATGGCGGACGTGTCGCACGAGCTGCGCACACCGCTCGCCGTGGTCTCCGCGGAGCTCGAGGCGCTCGAGGATGGCGTACGGCCGCTCACGCGCGAATCGCTGGCGTCGCTGCGCGGCGAAGTCTCCGCGCTCGGCAAGCTCATCGATGATCTCAACCAGCTCGCGCTCGCGGACGTCGGCGCGCTCGCCTATCGCAAGCGGCGCGTCGACCTCGCGCCGCTCCTCGAGCAGGCGCTCGAGTCCTATCGCGAGCGTCTGGCCGAGCGCGGCCTCCTGATCGAGACGGTGCTCGCGCGCGGCACGATCGTCTTCGGCGACGCCGATCGCCTGCTCGCCATGTTCCGCAACCTGCTCGAAAACTCGGCGCGCTACACCGACACGGGCGGGCGCGTGCGTGTCTCGGCACGGCGCGAGGGTGACCGCGTGATCGTCGACTTCGACGATTCGGCGCCCGGCGTGCCGGCCGATGCGCTGCCCCACCTCTTCGAGCGCTTCTACCGCGTCGACGCCTCGCGCAGCCGCGCCAATGGCGGCTCGGGTCTCGGACTCGCCATCTGCCGCAGCATCGCCGCCGCGCACGACGCCGAGATCGGCGCCTTCGACTCGCCGCTCGGCGGCCTGCGCGTGCGCGTCACGCTGCCCTACGCCGCATGAGCCGCATTCTCATCGTCGAAGACGAGCCGAAGCTTGCGGCCCTGGAGGCGGACTACCTCAAGGCGGCTGGGTTCGACACGCACATCATCGGCGATGGACGCGACGTCATTCCGTGGGTGCGCAGCCAGGCGCCGGACCTGATCCTGCTCGACCTCATGCTGCCCGGCCGCGACGGCGTCGAGATCTGCCGCGAGCTGCGCGCCTTCAGCGAGATACCGATCGTCATGGTGACCGCCAAGGTGGAAGAGATCGACCGGCTGATCGGCCTCGATTCCGGTGCCGATGACTATGTCTGCAAGCCTTTCAGCGTGCGAGAGCTGGTCGCGCGCGTGCGCGCCATCCTGCGCCGGGGGCGCGCCGGCACGTCGGTGCCGGGACTGGTGCTGGACGAATCGACGCATCACGCCGAGCTCGATGGCCGGCCGCTCGACCTCACGCCGGTCGAATTCCGCCTGCTGCTAGCACTGGCGTCCACGCCGGGCCGCGTGTTTGGCCGCGAGCGGCTGCTCGAGCGCCTCTACGAAGACCATCGCGTGGTCACCGATCGCACGGTGGACGCGCACGTCAAGAACCTGCGCCGCAAGCTCGAGGAGATTCGCCCGGGGGAAGAACTCGTGCGCTCGATCTATGGCGTCGGCTACAAGCTGGAGCTCTGATGCGCACCACCAAAATTCTCATCGGCCTCGTCGTAGTCGCCGCCTTGGCGGTCGGTGGCTACTACTACTGGCAATGGCGCATGACGCCCTCACCGACGGCAGCGGCGGGAGCGACCAAAGGCCGTTCCGGCGGCCCGGGCGGCGCGTCGGCGCGCACGCCGGTGGTCGCCTCGGCGGCGACGCGGGGCGACATCGATGTAATCGTCAATGGCTTGGGTACGGTGACGCCGCTGCGCACCGTCACGGTAAGGTCGCGCGTCGACGGCGAGCTGGTGCGCGTGCTGTTCGAGGAAGGCCAGATCGTCAAGCAGGGCCAGCTCCTCGCCGAGATTGATGCGCGGCCCTCCCAGGTGCAGCTCGAGCAGGCGCAGGGCCAGCTCGCGCGAGACCGCGCCCTGCTCGAGAACGCGCGGCTCGACCTGGAGCGCTACAAGACGCTCTTCCAGCAGGACTCGATCGCGAAGCAGCAGGTCGATACGCAGGCGTCGCTCGTGCGCCAGTACGAAGGCGCGATCCGCGTGGATGCGAGCCAGGTCGAGAACGCTCGGCTGCAGCTCGCCTATGCGCGCATCAGCGCGCCGATCAGCGGCCGGCTCGGGCTGCGACTGGTCGATCCGGGCAACATCGTGCGCGCGGGCGACACCACTGGCATGGTCGTCATCACACAGCTCGAGCCGATCTCGGTGCTCTACACGGTGCCGCAGGATCTGCTGCCGGCGGTCATGAAGCGTCTGCAGTCCGGCGATCAGATCGGCGTCGAAGCCTGGGACCGCGAGCAGAAGACCAAGCTCGCCGACGGCATGCTCGCTTCGACCGACAACCAGGTCGACCCGCAGACGGGCACGGTGAAGCTCAAGGCGCAGTTCCCGAACACCGATCGCGCCCTCTTCCCCAACCAGTTCGTCAACGTGCGCATGAAGCTCGATACGCTGCACGACATGGTGCTGGTGCCCGCGGCCGCGGTGCAGCGCGGCGCGCAGGGCATGTTCGTCTATATCGTGCAGCCCGATAACACGGTCGCGCTGCGCCCGGTGAAGCTCGGACCCGCGGACGGCCCGCGCCAGTCGATCGCCGATGGCCTGAAGCCGGGCGAGCAGGTGGTCACCGACGGGACCGACCGGCTGCGCCCGGGTTCACAGGTCGAGGTCGCCTCGGCCCGACCGGAAATCAAGGCCCCGGCTGCGCCGCCCGCGGGTAAGGGCGGCCGCCGGCGCAGCACGGAGGGCGGATGAATCCGTCGCGGCTTTTTATCCTGCGGCCCGTCGCCACTTCACTTTTCATGGTGGCGGTCCTGCTCGCCGGCTTTGTCGCCTACCGGCAGCTGCCGATCTCGGCGCTGCCGCAGGTCGACTACCCGACGATCCAGGTGTTCACTTTCTATCCGGGCGCGAGCCCGGACGTGATGGCCTCGTCGGTCACCGCGCCGCTCGAGACGCAGTTCGGCCAGATGCCCGGGCTCAAGCAGATGCTCTCGACCAGCTCCGGCGGCGCCTCGGTGATCACGCTGCAGTTCGATCTCGCGGTGCCGCTCGACGCCGCGGAACAGAGCGTGCAGGCGGCGATCAATGCCGGCTCGAACCTGCTGCCGCAGGATTTGCCGGCACCGCCGGTCTATAGCAAGGTCAACCCGGCCGATGCGCCGATCATCACCCTCGGACTGTCGTCGCGCACGATGTCACTGCCCGACATCCAGAACCTCGCCGACACGCGCCTGGCGCAGAAGCTCTCGCAGGTGGCGGGCGTCGGGCTGGTGACGCTGTCCGGCGGCCAGCGCCCCGCCGTGCGCGTGCAGGCGAATCCCAACGCGCTCGCAGCGAACAACCTCGGCCTCGAAGACGTGCGCACGGCCATTACTGCATCGAACGTCAAGCGCGCCAAGGGTAGCCTCGATGGGCCGGCGCGCGCCTACACCATCGACGCCAACGACCAGCTCACCTCGGCGGCGCAGTACAAGTCGATCGTCGTCGCCTACCGCAATGGCGCTCCGGTGTTCCTCTCCGATGTCGCCGACGTTGTGGACAGTGCCGAGAACCTGCGCCTCGCCGCGTGGATGAACGAGGTGCCGGCGATCATCCTCAACATCCAGCGCCAGCCGGGCGCCAACGTCATCGACGTGGTCGATCGCATCAAGCGCCAGCTGCCGCAGCTGCAGGCATCGCTGCCCGCAGCCCTGGATGTCGCGGTGCTCACCGACCGCACGGTAACGATCCGCGCCTCGGTGCACGACGTGCAGATCGAGTTGCTGCTGGCGGTAGCCTTGGTCGTGGCGGTGATCTTCGTCTTCCTGCGCAAGCTGCGCGCCACCATCATCCCGAGCGTTGCCGTGCCGCTTTCGCTCATCGGCACGTTCGGCGTCATGTACCTCGCCGGGTTCTCGATCAATAACCTTACGCTGATGGCGCTGGTGGTCGCCGCCGGCTTCGTGGTCGACGACGCCATCGTCGTCATCGAGAACATCGCACGCTATATCGAGGCCGGCGAGCCGCCGCTGCAAGCCGCGCTCAAGGGCTCGGAGCAGATCGGCTTCACCATCATCTCGCTCACCTTCTCGCTCATCGCGGTGCTGATACCGCTCCTTTTCATGGGCGACATCGTCGGGCGCCTGTTCCGCGAGTTCGCCGTGACGCTCGCAGTGGCGATCCTCATCTCGGCGGTGGTGTCGCTCACCCTGACGCCGATGATGTGCTCGCGGCTCCTGCGCCCCGAGCGCGAGGAGCGCGAGAGCCGCTTCGCGCGTGCGGCGGGCCGCGTGTTCGACCGGGTGATCGAGCGCTACGGTCACGCGCTCGACTGGGTACTGGATCGCCAGCCGGCCACGCTGCTCGTCTGGGCGGCGGCGCTGGTCCTCACGGTCGTCCTGTATTTCGTGGTGCCCAAAGGCTTTTTCCCAGTGCAGGACACCGGCGTCATCCAGGGAATCACCGAGGCGCCGCAATCGGTGTCGTTCCCGGCGATGGCCGAGCGACAGCAGGCGCTGGCGCACGCCATCCTGCAGGACCCGGCCGTGGAGAGCCTCTCCTCGTTCATCGGGGTCGACGGCACGAACATCACCGGGAACAGCGGCCGCATGCTGATCAACCTGAAGGCGCACGGCGACCGCAGCATGCATGCCTCGGACGTGATCCGGCGGCTGCAACAGGCCGCGGGCCAGGTGGAAGGCATCCGGCTTTACATGCAGCCGGTGCAGGACCTCACGGTCGAGGACCGCGTGAGCCGCACGCAGTACCAGTACACGCTCTCGGCCGCCGACGGCAAGCTGCTCTCGGAGTGGGTGCCGCGGCTGGTCGAGCGGCTCTCGCGCCTGCCGCAGCTGAGCGACGTCGCCTCCGACCTCCAAGACCAGGGCCTGCAGGCCTACGTCGACATCGACCGCGACAGCGCCGGCCGCCTCGGCATCACGCCGATGGCGATCGACACCGCTCTCTACAACGCATTCGGCCAGCGGCTCGTTTCCACCATCTTTACCCAGGCGACGCAGTACCGCGTAGTGCTGGAGGTGAAGCCGGAGTTCCGGCTGGCGCCCGAGGCGCTGAAGGAGATCCGCGTCGCCTCGACCTCGGGCCAGCAGGTGCCGCTCGACGCCATCGCGCGCATTTCGACCGGCACCGCGCCGCTCGCCATCAGCCATCTCGGCCAGTTCCCGGCGGCGACCATCTCTTTCAACCTGGCGCAGGGCGCGTCGCTCGGTGGCGCGGTCGACGCGATACAGGCTGTCGAGCACGAAATCGGCCTGCCGCTCGCGGTGCAGACGGAGTTCCAGGGCGCGGCGGCGTCCTTCCGCGAGTCACTCGGCAGCACGCTCCTTTTGGTACTGGCGGCGGTCGTGACCATGTACATCGTGCTCGGAGTGCTCTACGAGAGCTACATCCATCCGGTGACGATCCTCTCGACCCTGCCGACCGCCACCGTGGGCGCGCTCGCCGCGCTGCTGCTCGCGCGCGCCGACCTCGGCATCGTCGCCGTGATCGGCATCATCCTGCTGATCGGCATCGTCAAGAAGAACGCGATCATGATGATCGACTTCGCGCTCGACGCCGAGCGGCTGGAAGGCAAGAGCCCGCGCGAGGCGATCCGGCAGGCGTCGCTCCTGCGCTTCCGGCCGATCCTGATGACCACCGCGGCCGCGCTCTTCGGCGCGCTGCCGCTGATGCTCGGCTCCGGGGTCGGCTCGGAGCTGCGCCATCCGCTCGGGCTCACCATGGTCGGCGGGCTGATCGTCAGCCAGGTGCTCACGCTCTTCACGACGCCGGTGATCTACCTGTACTTCGATCGCCTGGCGCGGCGCTACCGCCCGGCCGT
>JAEKLK010000012.1 GCA_019509895.1 Betaproteobacteria bacterium
GAGCACCGGGTCCTGCATCGCCGCCTTCATGAAGCCGTTGTAGGTGTCGAAGCCGCCCGGCTCGCGCGCGAGGATCGTGCCGAGGTCGAAGCGGAAGCCGTCGACGTGCATCTCTTCGACCCAGTAGCGCAGGCTGTCGGTCACGAGCTGGATGACGCGCGGATGCGAGAGGTTCAGCGTGTTGCCGGTGCCGGTGTCGTTGATGTAGTAGCGCTTCTTCTCCGGCATCAGCCGGTAGTACGACGCATTATCGATGCCGCGGAAGGAAAGCGTCGGGCCCTTCTCGCTGCCTTCCGCGGTGTGGTTGTAGACCACGTCGATCACGACTTCGAGGCCCGCGTCGTGAAAGCGCGCCACCATCTCCTTGAACTCCTGCAGCGACTTCGCGGCGTTCGACGCGTAGCGCGGATCGGGCGCGAAGAAACCGATGGAGTTGTACCCCCAGTAATTGGTGAGCTTCCTCTCGAGGAGGAACGAGTCGTTGACGAACGTGTGCACCGGCAGCAGCTCGACCGTGGTCACGCCGATTGACTTGATGTAGGCGATGACCTCCTTATGAGCGAGGCCGGCGAACGTGCCGCGCTCGCGCTCCGGCACCGCCGGATGCAGCTTGGTGTAGCCGCGCACGTGCGTCTCGTAGACGATGGTGCGGTCCCAGGACACCGGCCGCCAGACCTTCTCACGCTGCCAGTCGAAATCCGGATCGACCACGACGCACTTCGGCATGAACGGCGCGCTGTCGCGCTCGTCGAAGGTCGTGTCCTCCTCGCCCATCTTGTAGCCGAAGACCGCCGGGTCCCACTTCAGCTCGCCGATGTGCGCGCGCGCATACGGATCGAGCAGCAGCTTGTTCGCGTTGAAGCGATGCCCCTGATCGGGCTCATAGGGCCCGTGCACGCGATAGCCGTAGATCGTTCCCGGCCGGAGGTCGGGCACGTAGCCGTGCCAGATCTCGTCCCGGTACTCGGGCAGCTCGATGCGCGCGGTCTCCGCCTTGCCCGCCGAATCGAACAGGCACAGCTCGACCTTGGTGGCGTGCGCGGAGAACAACGCGAAATTGACCCCTTTGCCGTCCCAGTTGGCCCCCTTGGGGTAAGGCAGGCCTTCCTTGACCATCGATAGTTTGATTCCGGGTGCGTTCATGTCCGGGAGAGAGACATTGACTTGCAATCTACGTGCCGGGAACTGGTCCTCCCGGCTCATGCTACGGTCAGCGCAGGAAAAAGCCGCCGCAGCCGGTTGGATGCATGCGTCATCTGTCGTCCCCGCGAAAGCGGGACCCCGTCTGGAGAACCAAAGCTGGTTCCCCGCCTTCGCGGGGACGACGGCTAGTGCAGCTTCTCGACCTGCGGCAGGTTGCAGGCAAGGATCGCTTTGCGCAGCGACTCGATCGCTTCGGGCCGCGGGAAGCTCCGCCGCCAGGCAAGGCCGACACGGCGCGAGGGCACCGGTCGGGCAAAGGGCAGGACGCGGATCAGGTCGCCGTTGCCGCTGTTGGCATTGACCGACGTCGACGGCAGCACGGTGACGCCGACGCCGCCCGCGACCATCTGGCGGATGGTTTCCAGCGAGCCGCCCTCGACCGTGCGGGCGACCGGATTGCGCTCGCGTGCGCGCAGCGTGTGACAGAACTCGAGCACCTGGTCGCGGAAGCAGTGGCCTTCGCCGAGGAGCAGCAGGCTCTCCTTGGTCAGCTCTTCCGAGGTAATGCGCTTTCGTCCCTCCCACGCATGCCCCTTGGGGATCGCGACCATGAAGGGCTCATCGTAGACCGCGCGTGTCTCGATGCCCGGCTCATCGAAAGGGAGCGCAATCACGATCACATCCACTTCACCGCTCTTCAGCGACTCGCCCAACCGGTGCGTGAAATTTTCCTGAATGTGAAGCTGCATCGCCGGCGCCGCGCGGCGCAGGATCGGTATCAGCTTCGGCAGCAAATACGGTCCTATGGTGTAGATGGCGCCGAGGCGCAAAGGCCCGGCGAGCGGATCGCGCCCGGCGGCAGCCAGGTCCTTGATGCGCGAAGCCTGCTCGAGCACGCGCTGCGCCTGCTCGACGATGCGCTGGCCGGTGGGCGTCACCGATACCTCGCCCGGGCCGCGCTCGAAGAGCGACAGGCCGAGCTCCTCTTCCAGCTTCTTTACCGCCACCGAGAGCGTCGGCTGCGAGACGAAGCACGCCTGCGCCGCGTGGCCGAAATGGCGCTCGCGCGCCACGGCGACGATGTAGCGCAGCTCGGTGAGCGTCATCTCTGCCGGGAGGCGAAGTAAAGCGGGATGCCGGCCGCCATGACGATCAGCCCGGCACCGACCGCCCAGCCGAATCTCGGGCCGTAATCCGGGTTACGCACATAGTCGATGCTCGAATAGAGCATGTAGAGGCACGCCATGCAGAAGACGAACGGCAGGTGCGGATACCAAGGCACCTGGAACGGCGGCTTCTCGCGGCCCTGCCCGCGCATCACGAAGAGGGTGGTGGCGATGAGGTACATGAAGGTCCAGAAGACCGGCGCCGTGTACGCCACCATGGCATTGAAGCCGTCCGGCGTCGCGGCGCCGGCGCCCACCAGCGCGAGCGTAATCGCGCCCTGGAGCAGCAGCGCGTTCGCGGGGGTCGAGCCATGCGCCCGCCAGTCGCCGAGGATGCGCAGCAGGCGGAAGTCGCGGCCGACCGCCCAGCTGGTGCGCGCGCCGGTGAAGATCGCCGCGTTCATCGTCGTGAGCACCGAGATGCAGACGATGAGCGCGAGCAGCACCACGCCCTTCTCGCCGGCGATGGCGCGCATCACGTCGGCCGCCACTGCCTTCGATTCGCGCAGGCCGGCGTGCCCGAGCACGGCCAGATAGCCGACATTCACGACCAGGTAGAGCGCGGTGACAGCGATCACGCCCCAGACGAGGATGCGCGTCATGTTGCGGCGTGCATCGCGCACCTCGCCTGCGAGATAGGCCGCCTCGTTCCAGCCGCCGTACGCGAGCAGCACGAAAATCATCGCGAAGCCGAGCGAGCTCGACGCATTCGCGGCCGGCTTCGCGGCGGGCGCGCCGCCGATGGCGATTGCCGCGAGCGAAAAGATGACGAGGCCGGCGATGAGCGCCGTCTCCATCACCTTCTGCAGCGCCTTCGTCTGCAGCGTGCCGACGAGGTTGAGCAGGGTAAGGACGGCCACCGCGCCCGCCGCCCAGAGGGCCGAACTGTGCTCGCCCAGCCGGAAGATCTCCGATGCGTAATCGCCGAAGACGAAAGCAACGGCAGCAATCGCGCCGGTCTGGATCACCGTCATGCGCGACCAGGCGAAGAGGAATGCGACCCCGCGCCCCATGCCTTCCGACAGGAAAACGTACTCGCCGCCGGTGTGCGGATGGCGCGACGCAAGCTCCGCGTACACCAGCGCGCCGCAAAGAGAAATCACGCCGCCCAGGAGCCAGGCGAAAAGAAACGCCAGCGGCCCGCTCGTCGCGCCCGCGACCGTTGAGGGCGCCTTGAAGATCAGCGCACCGATGATCATGCCGACGGTGAGGAAGATGCCGTCGCCGACGGACAGCAGCTCTAGGGGGCGCGTTTCGCGTGCCATGGGTAGACCGTTTGTTCTTTTCCGGTGGAGACGGTGACCTCGCCGTCGATCGCATCGCCGCGCGCCTGGCCGACGAAGTAGTGATGCCAGGGCCGGTTGCCGACCAGGCCGGTGACGACCAGCTTTACCTGCTCGCCGCGCAGGCGCGTATTGCGCACGAGGAGCTCGCGACCCTGCGTCTGCGCCTTTACCTCGAGCATCTGGTAGTGCTGGTCAATGTGGAAGCGCCAGGCACCGCCGTGGCCGGAAAGCTCGGCGATCCAGTCGCCGTGCACGTCGGCCGGCACGATCCACAGCTCGACCTTCGAATTGCCGCCGACACCGACCGGCTTCTCCGGCGTGCGCATCGCGAGCGTCTCGTCGGCCGGCCAGTCGCCGATGCCGCCGTCGTGCGAGACGATGCGCGTGCCGGGCTTGAGCGCCAAAAGCCGCGGCAGCAGCTTGGCGTTGAAGTCAGGCAGCAGGTACATCGTGACGACGCTGGCGCGCGAGAGGTCCGTCTCGAAAATGTCCCGCACCTCGAAGCGCGCCTTATCGCCGACGCGCGCCTGCTGTGCGTTGCGCGTGGCGAGGTTCACGAGATTCGGATCCAGATCGACGCCCAGGCCGCGCGCGCCACGCTTCGCCGCCTCGACGATGATGCGGCCGTCGCCCGAGCCGAGGTCGATCACGTAGTCGCCGGTGTGCACCTCCGCCATGCGCAGCATGCGCTCGACAATCTCCATCGGCGTCTGCACGTACGGCACGGTGCCGTCGTCCCATGCCCAGCTTTGCGCCTGCAGTGCGAAAGGCAATATCGCGCCGGCGATGGCAAAAAGAAGGCGGGTGAACTTCAAAGGACGCTAGGGGCCGGCGACGCTATCGGGGACCCGCGCATCATATACGCGCTCTAAGCCTGTTGCCATGCCACCCGCGTCCTTCCTGCTCGGTGCGCGTCCAACGGCCATCGATGCCGGCAGCTCTGCCGGTAAAATGCGCGCGCCGCGCCCCGGTAGCTCAGTGGATAGAGCAGCCCCCTCCTAAGGGGCAGGTCGCACGTTCGATTCGTGTCCGGGGTGCCAGACAGTTCGACCTCGAAAGTTGAGCGGACCGTAGTCCAGTTAGCGGGGCGTGAGTGACCGCGATTCGTTGGACCGCTACTGCATAACGGTGTATAAAGGGCAGGCAGGATTCTTCAAGCAGTGATGACGTCGGACAGCAGTTGCCGTTCGTTTCGTGCTCACCGGTAGTTTTCCTTCCTTGACGTTCCCGCAAAGCAGTACGACTCCAAATCAATCCAGAGGAAGCAAGACATGAGTACCGGTAAGGTCAAATGGTTCAACGATGCGAAGGGTTTCGGCTACATCACTCCGGACGACGGTAGCAAGGACGTCTTTGTGCACTTCTCGGCCATCCAGGGCGGCGGTTTCAAGACGCTCAAGGAAAACGAGGCCGTGCAGTACGACGTCGAGGAGAGCCCCAAAGGGCTCCGAGCTGCCAACCTGCGACGAGCGTAAGCCCGGCCGTTCGGCAAAGAAGCCCGGGGAGTCCCGGGCTTTTTGTTTTCAACGAAAGGAAACGATGAAAAGCTTACGCCACGACGCACCCCTGCTCCCGCGCGGACGCGTTGCCACGTGGACCAAGGAGCGCCTCGATAAGCTCACTACCGATGAGCTTCGCACGCTGTTGACCAACGCGCAGGCGCGCAAGGAAACCGAAGTGGTCGTCCTGTGCACTGAAATCCTGGAGAGTCGGCCCAAAACGCGCCGCAAGACGTCCGCATGAGCAAGGAAGACATGCTGACGATGGACGGCGTCGTCCAGGAGGTGCTGCCCAATACTCAGTTCCGCGTGCTTCTGGCGAACGGCGCCAGCGTGCTCGCCTACGCCTCCGGCAAGGTGCGCAAGTACCGCATCCGCGTTCTCGCCGGCGACAAGGTGGCACTCGAGATATCGCCCTACGACCTTACGCGCGGTCGCATCAGCTTCCGCTACAAGGACGAGGTCACGACCGCATCAGCGCCGCGCCCTCGGACCTACCGAAAGCGCTAAGAGAATTTCGAGCGTGGACCAGCACGTGTCCGATCCGTTGAAGCAAGCCGCCCAGGAATGGACGCCTGAACGAATCGCAAAGCTCGGCACGCAGGATATCAAGCGGCTTCGCGACAACGCGGAGCGGCTGAAGCAGGCAGCCATCGTCGAGCGCTGCAATGACGCTCTAAGGAATGCAGCTCCGAACTCGCGTGCCGGAAGCAAGGCGCGCCCGAGAGTCAAGCCACACCGCCTGGTCCCGCGCAGCCGCGCCTTCGAGGCTCGCGGCGTATGGCTCGACGACCCGCGCAGGAGCTGGAGCGGATTGCGCAAGTCCGACGGCAGCGTCGTCATCGCGTTATGGGCGGAGTCCATCGAATCGGCCGACGGCGGTTGTCACTATCTCCTATGGGCGCCCAACGCCGACGGGTCCCGCTCCTGGTCAGACCAGCCGGCCGGGAAAGAACGTCTGGATCACTGCAAGCGCGCCATGGCCGCGGGATCGGCGGAAGGCTTGCTGGTGTACGGAGAGCGCTGTGTCGGCCACCTTCCCGAAGACAAAGCCCATAGCGTCCTCGGCGTCGATCCCGAGGTGGTTGTGGTGTTCAAAGTCGAGCAGCGCGGCGCCGAATTCTGGGCCGTCTGGGGCAAGAAGGCAGCGGCCTCGATCAGCCTGTAGTTCGTCGGTGCAGTTGACGGGTTCACACCGTAGTCCTCCTTAGTCGACCCAACACGTCTGTACGCGCTGCGCTGATAATCGCGGCTGTTTGAATCAATCAGGGAAGAACCGATGCGTGAGACGCTTGCGCTTTCGCTCGCCGTGCTCGCCTTTGCCGCCTTCGCGGCAGAGCGTCCCGAAGACCGCTGGAACCTCGGTGAACTCTATCCGTCCGTGCAGGCGTGGCGCGAGGACGCCGCACGCGCGCAGTCGGAGCTGAAGTCGTTCGCCGCCTGCCGCGGCCATCTCGCCGAGTCGGCGGCGCGGCTGAAAGCGTGCGTTGAGCGCTACAGCGCGATCGCCAAGCGCCTCGCGAAGCTGGATGTCTATGCGTCGCAGTTGCTCGCGGAGGACACCGGCGTCGCCGAGAGCACCGAGCTCGCCGAGGACGCGCGCCGGCTGCGCAACGAGCGTGACCGGGCGAGCGCCTTTGTGCGGCCGGAGCTGCTGCGCGCGGGGCGCGAGCGCCTGCAGAAGCTGCTCGCGGCTGACCCGGCGCTCGCGCCGTATCGCCATTACGTCGACAATATCGTGCGCATGGCGCCGCATACGCTCGATGCGCGCGGCGAGTCGCTGGTGGCGACGTTTGATCTGTCGCGCGCCGCGGCACGCTCGACCTATACCATCCTTTCGAACGCCGACATGCCCTGGCCGATGGTGCGCCTCGCCGATGGCAAGGAAGTGACGCTCGACCAGGCCGCGTACACGGACCACCGCGAGGCGTCGAACCGCGAAGATCGCAAGCGGGTGTTCGACGCCTTCTGGGGCAAATGGAAGGAGTTCGAGCGTACTTACGGCGTCACCTTCCACGAGAGCCTGAAGAAGGACGCCGTCTACACGCGGGTGCGCAACTATCCGAGCACGCTCGCGCGCGCGCTCGATCGGGAGCGGCTGCCGCCGGCGGTCTACGACACGCTGATCGCCGAGACCAATAAGGGCCTGCCGACGCTGCATCGCTACTTCCGCCTGCGGGCGAGGCACCTCGGGCTGAAGGACGGCGAGATGCGCTACTACGACATCTATCCGCCGCTCGTCAACGGCGACTTCAGCTATTCGCTCGATGAAGCCAAGCGCCTCACGCTCGAGGCGGTGCGCCCGCTCGGCGAGCGCTACGTCTCGGCCATGGCGAAAGGCTTCGAGAGCCGCTGGATGGACGTTTATCCGCGGCCGCGCAAGGAGTCGGGCGCGCACATGGCCGGTGACGCGTACGACGTGCATCCGTACGTGCTGATGAACTACACGGGCAACTACGAATCGGTGGCGACGCTCGCGCACGAGTGGGGCCACGCCATGCATTCGCACTTCTCGAACGCCGCGCAGCCGTTCATCAACGCCGATTACGCGACCTTCGTGGCGGAGATCGCCTCGACCTTCAACGAGGCGCTGCTGTTGGAAGAAATGCTGAAGCGCGCCAAGAGCGACGACGAGCGCCTCTTCTACCTCGGCTCGGCGCTCGAGTCGCTGCGCGGCACCTTCTTCCGCCAGGCGATGTTCGCCGAGTTCGAGCGCGAGGTGCACGCGCGCGTGGATCGCGGCGAGTCGCTTTCGGGCAAGCGCCTGAGCGAGATCTACGGCGAGATCCTGCGCCGCTACCACGGCGAGCGCGAAGGCGTGGTGAAGATCGACGACCTCTACACCGTCGAGTGGGCCTACATCCCGCACTTCTATCGCTCGTTCTACGTCTTCCAGTACGCGACCTCGATCGCCGCGAGCTCGCTCCTTGCAGATTCGGTGCTGAAGGGCGAGACGGGCGCGCGCGAGCGGTATCTGAAGCTGATCAGCGCCGGCGGCTCGGACTATCCCTATGAGCTGGTGAAAGCGGCCGGGGTGGACCTCGCGAGCCCGGCCCCCTACCGGGCGGTGATCGCCCGGATGGACCGGATCATGGACGCGATCGACGCCATCGAGGCGC
>JAEKLK010000013.1 GCA_019509895.1 Betaproteobacteria bacterium
TACGTCGGCCGCGAGCCGAGCCCGGCCGAGGCGGCGGGTGTGCTGCTCAAGCTGCAGAGCGCGCCGATGTACTTCTACCGTCGCGGCCGCGGCCATTTCCAGGCGGCGCCGGCCGAGACGCTCAAGCTCGCGCTCGCCGGCCTTGAGAAAAAGAAGCGCGCGCAGGCGCAGGTGGCCGAATGGACCGCCGCCCTTCAGCGATTCGAATGCCCGACGCCGATCGCGGCGCTCAAGGACGAGTTGCTTTACGCACCGGAACGCAACAAGCCCGAGACGAAGGCTTTCGAGCAGGCGTGCCATGAGACCGGGCTCAGTGCAGCCCGCCTCTTCGAGCGTTGCGGACTGCTTAGCGACACGCACGAATACCATATGCGGCGCTTCCTCCACGAGTTTTTCCCCCACGGCGCCGCGTTTGCCGCGCACGACGTTCCCGCGCCGGCGCAGGAGCTGCCGCTCGCAACGCAGAGGGCATTCAGCCTCGATGACATCGGCACCACCGAAATCGACGACGCCTTCTCGGTGGCGCGCAGCGAAGCGGGCGAGCTGCGGGTGGGCGTGCACATCGCCGCGCCCGCGCTCGGCATCGCGCCGGGCTCGCCGCTCGACGCGATCGCGCGCGAGCGGCTATCGACGGCATACATGCCCGGGCGCAAGTACACGATGCTGCCGGATGATGTCGTGGCGCGCTTCTCGCTCGACCACGGGTCGGAGCAGCCGGCGCTTTCGCTTTATTTCGACGTCGGCGAGAACGGCCTGCCGCGCGCGGTTCACAGCCGCGTCGAGCGCATCGCCGTTGCCGCGAACCTGCGGCACGCGCAATACGACGTGCTGAACGAGGCGTTCGAGGCCGGGCGCGCTACCGGTCTCGCGTACGAAGAGGAGCTGCGCAGCCTCTGGCGCGTGGCGCTGGCGCTGGAGAAGCGCCGGGGGCGCCCGAGCACCGCGCCGACGCTCGTCGACTATTCGTTTTTCATCGAAGGCGAGCGCGTGCGCATCGTGCGGCGCAAGCGCGGCGCGCCGCTCGACAAGCTGGTCTCCGAGCTGATGATCCTAGTCAACTCGAGCTGGGGCGAGCTGCTGGCCGAGCGCGACGTCGCGGCGATCTATCGCGTCCAGGCGACCGGCAAGGTGCGCTTGTCGGTGCACGCCGAGCCGCATGAAGGCCTCGGTGTTCGCTGCTATGCGTGGATGAGCTCGCCGCTTCGTCGCTACGTCGACCTCGTCAACCAATGGCAGCTGGTGGCGGCGCTCCAAGGTCGACGAGCGCCGTTTTCCCGCAGTTCCGAGGGGCTCCTGTCTGCGCTGCGCGCCTTTGAGCTCACCGCCGCGCGCTACGACGAGCACCAGCGGGCGATGGAGACCTATTGGAGCCTGCGCTGGCTCCTGCAGGAGGAGGTGCACGAGCTGGAGGGCGTAGTGCTGCGCGAGAACCTCGTGCGGCTCGATGGCCTGCCGCTCGTTCTGCGGGTAGCGTCGCTACCCGAGACCGCAGGCACGGGCGCGCGCGTGCGCCTCGTGGTGCGTGGCGTTGATCTCCTCGAGCGCACCGTCGACCTGGCGTACCGCGAGACGCTGGCGGGCGATGCAAGCGCTACGGTTGCGGCTGCGGATACGGACGAAAAAGCCTAAACTATGAAAGGCTTGTCCACGTGAAATAAGAATGCACCTGAGACTTCCCTGGTTCCCGGCCGGCCACGACCGCATGCTCGCCATCGCCCTCGGCGCGTCGGTCGTGCTCCACGCCGTGCTTCTCAGCGTGCACTTCAAATTTCCCGATGCGCTGCGATCGTCGCCGGCCGACACGCGGCTCGAGGTCGTGCTTGTGAACGCCAAGACGCACGAGCGGCCGAGCAAGGCCGAACTGCTGGCGCAGGCCAACCTCGATCGCGGCGGCAGCGTGGACGAGCGGCGCCGCGCGCGCTCGCCACTGCCGGTGACCCATCCCAAGTCACCTGGCCGCGACCTCGCCCTGGCAGAGCGCCGCGTGCGCGAGCTCGAGGCGAAGCAGCAGGAGTTGCTCGCCATGGCGCACGCTGCGCAGGTCGCGGTGCCGGCGCAGGCAGACAAGGCCACGCCGGCCGAGGAAACCGCGCCGAAGCCCAGCGGGCGCGATCTCGCCGACCTGTCGCTGGCGGCGATGCGGCTGCAGGCGCAGATCGACCGCCAGCTCGAGGAGTATCAGAAGCGGCCGCGCAAGAAGTTTCTCGGCGCGAACGCCGCCGAATATCGCTTCGCGCAGTACGAGGAAGACTGGCGCGCGAAGGTCGAGCGGGTGGGCACGGTCAACTATCCGGCCGAGGCGCGCGGCAAGCTCTACGGCAACCTGCGTCTCACGGTGACCATCCGCTCCGACGGCAGCGTCGAATCGGTCGAGCTCGATCGCTCTTCCGGCCTGAAGGTGCTGGATGCCGCGGCGTTCAAGATCGTTCGCATGGCCGGCCCTTATGCCGCCTTTCCGGCCTCGATCCGGCGCGACACCGATCTCGTCATCATCACCCGCACCTGGTTCTTCGGCCAAGGCGACCAGCTCTGGACCGAGTAAGTCGTGGCGGCTAGACGCTTCGGCGCCTGGCGGGCGCTCATTATCGGTTGGAAAGCGTTCAGCTACACGCTCGCGGGCGTGGTGCTCGCCTTCGGGGTGGCCCAGCTTTATTTCTATGTGCACATCCTGTACTGGGAGGAGCATCCGCCGGCCAGCACCGCCTTCATGGAGCGCAGCCTCGAGGCGTTGCAGGAGAAGGACGCGCGGGCACAGCTGCGCTACGAATGGGTGCCCTACGAGCGCATTTCGATGCATTTGAAGCGCGCGGTGGTCGCCGCCGAAGATGCGCGCTTTCTCGACCACGACGGCTTCGACTGGGAAATGATCCAGAAGGCGCTGTCGCGCAACGAGAAGAGCGGAAGATTGGTCGCCGGGGCGTCGACCATCAGCCAGCAGCTCGCGAAGAACCTGTTCTTATCGGCCGAGCGCACCTGGCTGCGCAAAGGCGAGGAGGCGATCATCACCTGGATGCTGGAGAAGACGCTCTCGAAGCGTCGCATCCTCGAGCTCTATCTGAACATCGCCGAGTGGGGCGACGGCATCTTCGGCGCGCAGGCCGCGGCGCGCTACCACTTCGGCGTGCCGGCGTCAGCGCTCACGCCGGAGCAGGCGGCGTGGCTCGCGGTCGTGCTGCCGAGCCCGCGCCGTTATCAGCGCGGCCGCCTGACGCCCTACGTGGCCTCGCGCGTCAGCACCATCTTCTTCCGCATGGGAGAGGTGCAGATCCCCTGATAGGCTCCGCGCATGGCTGAGACGCAGGCGCGACTGGAAGTCGATGAGCTGCAGCAGAAGCTCGGCGAGCTGCGCGAGCTGATCGCCCACGGCGCCCGCAGCGCCGAGCTGCGCGCACGGCTCGATGCGCTGCACCCGGCCGACATGGCCTACATCCTCGAAGCGCTGCCGCTCGAGGAGCGCCTCGCCGTGTGGAACATGGTCAAGGCCGACCGCGACGGCGAGATCCTGCTCGAGGTCTCTGAAGCGGTGCGCGAGTCGCTGATCGAGGCCATGGACTCGGCGGAGCTGGTTGCGGCCGCCGAAACGCTCGAGGCGGACGAGCTGGCCGACATCGCCGCGGACCTGCCACCGGCGGTGATGGAGGATGTGGTGCAGTCGCTCTCGCCGGAAGAGCGCGAACGGCTGCGGGCAGCGCTTTCCTATCCCGAAGGCTCGGTCGGGGCGCTCATGGACTTCGAGCACGTGAGCGTGCGCGACGATGTGACGCTCGAGGCGGCCACTCGCTTCCTGCGACGGCTGGACAAACTGCCCGATCACACCGACCAGCTCTTCGTCATCGACCGCGCGCAGCGGCTGAAGGGCACCCTGCCGCTCGCCCGCCTGATCGTCTCGGACCTGCATCTCGAGGTCAGCGCAGTCCTGCTGCGCGACGCGATGAAGTTCAACGGCGAGGACTCGGCCGAGGATGCGGCGAACGCGTTCGAGCGCTACGACCTGGTCTCGGCGCCGGTGGTCGACTCCGCCGGTACGCTGATCGGGCGCCTGACCGTCGATGCGGTGGTCGATTACATCCGGCAGCGCAGCGCGGAAGCGCACCTCGCCGAGGCCGGTCTGCGGGAGGAGGAGGACGTCTTCGCGCCGGTGCTGAACAGCTTCAAGAACCGCTGGGCGTGGCTCGCCATCAACCTGGTTACGGCGTTCATTGCGTCGCGTGTCATCGGCTTGTTCGAGGGATCGATCGAACGCCTGGTGGCGCTCGCGGCGCTGATGCCCATCATCGCCGGCGTCGGCGGCAATTCCGGCAACCAGACGATCACGATGATCGTACGCGCCCTGGCGCTCGGCCAGATCCAACGCGGCTACTGGGCGCCGCTGCTGAAAAAGGAGCTGGGCCTTGCGCTTCTGAACGGTGTGGTCTGGGGCACTCTTCTCGGCATCGTCGCCTATCTCTTATATGGCAACGTCGCGCTCGGCGGCGTCATGGCGCTCGCCATGGTGCTGACGCTCATGCTGGCGGCGGTGATGGGCGTGGCGATCCCGTGGCTACGTTCGCACTTTGGCCGCGATCCCGCGGTCGGCTCCTCGGTCCTGATCACGGCCTGCACCGACTCGGGCGGCTTCTTCATCTTCCTGGGACTGGCGACGCTGTTCCTGATGTAAGCGCCGCAGCGAGCCGGCGCCCGGCGGCCGCGTGCGACTTGAGGGCGTAATCGAAAAGCGCGACGCGCTGCGCGAACACCTCGCCGAAGTGGCTCGCGGCATCGGCCGGCGGCAGCCGCAGCCAGGCGTCGGCTTCGCCGGCGTGCGCGCCGATCTGCATGCCGTAGCGCCGGGCAAGCCGCATCATCGCCGCGTTCTCGGCCAGGCAATGCACGAAAAGGGCGCGTACGCCCCAGTTGCGGGCGCGCAGATGTGCCCGCGCGAGGAGCGCGCCGCCGATGCCGCGGCTGCGCGCGCCCTCGAGCACCGAAATGCCGAGCTCGGCATGCCCGCCGCTACGCGCGACATGCGCGACGCCGAGCAGCTTCAGCTCCTCGTCGCCAACGCCAAACACCGCGTCATGGTCGAAGTTGATGCGCTCCACGTAGTGCCGTAGTGCGCGTTCGCTGAGCGCGGCGCCGAAGCGAAGCCGGCGATCGTTGCCGTCAAGCGCTAGAAAATGCGCCAGCAGCGCAGGCTGCTCGGGGCGCGTCAACTCCCGGATCAGAATTTCCATGGCTGCGGGTTTGACCGCGCGGCACAGTGGAAGTTGTTTCACTCAGCCGATCTCGCGGAAGGCTTTGCGCGCAGCCTCCAGCGTCGCTGCCACCTCCGCTTCGCCATGCGCCGCCGACACGAAGCCCGCTTCGTACGCCGAAGGCGCGAGATACACGCCCTGCCCGAGCATGGCATGAAAAAAGCGATTAAAACGGGCGCGGTCGCTTTGCATGACTTCGGTGAACGATTTCGGCGGCGCCTCGCGAAAATAGAGACCGAACATGCTGCCGATCGACTGCGCGCTGAAGGCGACGCCGGCCTTGCGCGCTTCGGCGACCAGGGCTTCGGTGAGAGCTGTCGCCGTCGCGGCAATGCGCTCGAGGAGCCGCGGCTGTACTACGAGCTGCAGTGTGGCGAGGCCCGCCGCGACGGCGAGCGGATTTCCCGAGAGCGTGCCGGCCTGGTAGACCGGGCCGAGCGGCGCGAGCTTCTCCATGATGTCGCGACGGCCCCCGAGCGCGCCGAGCGGCAGGCCACCGCCGATCACCTTGCCGAGCGTTGTCAGATCGGGGCGGATGTCGTATTGCGCCTGTGCGCCGCCGAGCGCGACGCGGAATCCGGTCATCACTTCGTCGAAGATGAGGAGCGCGCCGTGCCGGCTGCAATGCTCGCGCAGCGCCTGCAGGAACCCGGGCGCCGGCAGCACCAGGTTCATGTTGCCGGCCACCGGCTCGACAATTACGGCGGCGATCTGCGCGCCCTGGCGGGCGAACGCCGCGCCGAGCGCTTCGGCGTCGTTGTAGCTCAGCACGAGCGTGTGCGCCGCCGTCTCCTCGGGCACGCCGGCCGAGCTCGGGTGGCCGAAGGTGAGCGCGCCGGAGCCCGCCTTCACGAGCAGCGCATCGGCGTGGCCGTGATAGCAGCCTTCGAACTTGACGATGATCTTGCGCCCGGTGAAGCCGCGCGCGAGGCGAATCGCCGTCATGGTCGCCTCGGTGCCTGAGGAAACCAGGCGCACCCGCTCGATCGACGGGACCAGCTCGCACAGCCGCTCGGCGAGCAGCGTTTCCGCCTCCGTGGGCGCGCCGAACGAAAGCGCGCGCGCGGCGGCCGCCTGGATCGCGGCAACGACCGCGGGATGCGTGTGTCCGAGAACCATCGGTCCCCACGATCCGACGTAGTCGATATAGCGGCGCCCTTCGACATCCCAGAGGTATGCGCCGGCGGCGCGCTCGAAGAAGCGGGGCGTGCCTCCGACCGCGCCGAAGGCACGAACCGGTGAGTTGACGCCGCCGGGAATGACCCGCTGCGCGCGCGCGAACATCGTCTCATTGGTCATCTGAAAAGCTCTCCATAGGCCCGCGCGCGCGCTCTGATGTCCGGCGCGTCGAAAAGATCGGAAATCACCGCCAAGAGATCGGCGCCGGCGGCGATCAGCTGCGGCGCATTGTCGAGCGTGATGCCGCCGATCGCGGCGACGGGCACGCCGAGTGCCTTGGCTTCGCGAAAGAGCGCAAGTGGCGCGCGCACGGCATTCGGTTTTGTCGGCGAGGCAAACACGCTGCCGAACGCGACATAGTCAGCGCCGGCCGCGACCGCTGCCCGCGCCAGACCGAGATCGTTGTAGCACGACGCGCCCAGAATGCGCTCGCCGAGGCGTTGGCGTGCCAGCGCGAGCTCGCCGTCGTCGCGACCGAGATGCGCGCCATCGGCGCCGAGCTCGAGTGCCAGCCCGGCGTAGTCGTTGATGATCACCGGCACGCCGAAGCTTTGCGCCAGACGGACGATCGCCGCGGCCTGCGGCCGGTTGCGCGCCTTGCTGCGGTATTGCAGGAGCGCGATGCCGCCCTCGAGCGCGAGGCGCACCTTGTGCTCGAGGCCTTCGCCTTCGGGCGTCACCGCATAGAGGCCGCGCAACCTCATCGCCGGTGGAAGCGATTCGGCATGCGCTGCCCGCGACCGGCGGCAAAGCCGGCGGCGAGCGCATGCCAGGTGAAATCCTGCGCTTCGCCCACCGCGTCGGCCACCGACGCGCCATGGGCAAGCCGCGCCGCGATCGCCGATGCGAGCGTGCAACCCGAGCCGTGATAGTCCGCCGGCAGCCGCGGCCAGCGATCTTCGCGCACCACGCCACGCTGATCGTAGAGCGTATTCACGACTTCGGCGCCGCCTTCGTGGGTGCCAGTCACGAGGACATATCGGCAGCCCGCGTCGACGAGCTGCTGCGCGCACTCGCGCAGCTCGCGCGCGCCGCGCGCAAGTCGCCGCGCTTCCAGGCTGTTCGGCGTGAGCACCGTCGTGCGCGGCAGGACCGCCTCGCGCAGCGCGGCGATGGCGTCATCGCTCGCCAGCGGATCGCCGCGTCCGCTGGCGAGCACCGGGTCGACCACGAACGGCACGTCGGCGTGGCGCGCGACGATCTCACCAACCGCGCGCGCGTTCGCGGCGGAGCCGAGCACGCCCGCCTTGAAGGCCGCGACGCGTGCGTCCTCGAGCACGAGCCGCGCCTGCTCTTCGATCCACGCGCGCTCGAGCGCCCAGAGCTGCGCGACGCCGCGCGTATCCTGCGCCGTGATCGCGGTGACGACCGACATCGGATGGCAGCCTAGAGCGGCCAGCGTGAGGAGATCCGCCTGCAGTCCCGCGCCGCCGGTTGGATCCGAGGCGGCGAAGGAAAGTACGATCGGCGGCGCCGCCTGAACGGACGTCGACATGAGTTAATATCCGACCCCTTCTATGACGGAAAATCAAGTGCAGTACAAGACGTGGATGTGCCTGATCTGCGGGTTCGTCTACGATGAAGCAGCCGGATTGCCCGACGAGGGCCTCGCCGCGGGCACGCGCTGGGAGGACGTGCCGATGAACTGGACGTGTCCGGAATGCGGCGCGCGCAAGGAAGACTTCGAAATGGTGGAGATCTGATACGGTAAAATGCGCCGAATCGGCGCATGTCCTCG